>NZ_JAMYPB010000019.1:0-107776 GCF_040320135.1 Mesorhizobium sp. M0772
CCCCCCCCCCCCCCCCCCCCCCCGCCCCTCCCCCCCCCCCTCCGCCCGCCGCCCCCCCCCCCCCCCCCCCCCCCCACACCCCCCCCCGCCCCCACCCCCCCCCCCCCCGCGCGCGGGCGCGCCGCGGGGGTTGGGGGGGGGGGGGCCGCGGGTCCCCGCGCCCCCCCCTTCGTGTATCGGAACTCGGCATCGCGCCAGCGGCGGCGCCCGCGCGAGGGCGGCCTGCCCAGGCTGCCACACGCAACAATGACGAGGTCCAGATGACGGCAAAGCCCCTCTATCGACGTGTCCTGCTGAAAGCGTCGGGCGAAGCGTTGATGGGCGAGCAGCATTTCGGCATCGATGTCTCGGTGGTCGACCGAATCGCCGCCGACATCGCCGAAGCCCGCGCACTTGGCATCGAGGTCGGCGTCGTCATTGGCGGCGGCAATATCTTTCGCGGCGTGGCGGTGGCATCCAAGGGCGGCGACCGCGTCACCGGCGACCACATGGGCATGCTGGCCACCGTCATCAACTCGCTGGCGCTGCGCACCTCGCTGAACAAGATCGGCGTCGATGCCGTCGTGCTGTCGGCCATCGCCATGCCCGAACTTTGCGAGAGTTTTTCCCAGCGCCAGGCCACCGCCTATATGAACCAGGGCAAGGTCGTCATTTTCGCCGGCGGCACCGGCAATCCGTTCTTCACCACCGATTCGGCCGCGGCCTTGCGCGCCGCCGAGATCGGCGCCGACGCGTTGTTCAAGGGCACCCAGGTCGACGGCGTCTATTCGGCCGATCCCAAGAAGGATCCGAATGCGACCCGCTTCGAGCGCATCAGCCATGCCGAAGTCATCAACAAGGGCCTTTCGATCATGGATACCGCCGCAATTGCACTTGCGCGCGAAAACAACATCCCGATAATCGTCTATTCGATCCACGAAAAAGGTGGTTTCGGCGATATTCTGCGGGGCGGCGGCCGTTGCACGATCGTCGCCGACGAATAATCCGGAGTATACTCTCCTAAAAAGGGATCAGTTTTCGAAAGAGGGTCCGGATATAGGCCCTAAGCAGTGAACCCGGATCAAACGGGTCGAGGAGACTAAGATGAGTGGTGAGTTCGACGACCTCAAGCGGCGCATGGATGGCGCGATCGCCGCCTTCAAGCACGATCTGGCTTCGCTGCGCACCGGCCGTGCCTCCAGCAATCTGCTCGACGCCATCCAGGTCCAGGCCTACGGCACCACCATGCCCATCAACCAGGTGGCGAACGTGTCGGTGCCGGAGCCGCGCATGATCTCGGTTTCGGTATGGGACAAGTCGATGGTCGGCGCGGTCGACCGTGCCATCAGAGAATCCAATCTCGGCTTCAATCCGATCGTCGACGGCACCAATCTCAGAATTCCGCTGCCCGAGCTCAACGAGCAGCGCCGCAAGGAACTGGTCAAGATTTCGCATGGCTACGCCGAGAACGCCCGCGTTGCGGTGCGCCATGTCCGTCGCGACGGCATGGACTTCTTGAAGAAGGCGGAAAAGGACGGCGACATCAGCGAGGACGACCAGCGCAAGCGCTCCGACCAGGTCCAGAAGCTGACCGACGAAACGATCAGCACCATCGATCACCTGCTTTCCGATAAGGAAGCTGAAATCATGCAGGTCTAGGGTCGGCCCGCACCGGCCCGAAAGCGAGACAATGGCAACGCCCGCGCATGTCGCGATCATCATGGATGGAAACGGACGCTGGGCCAAGGCGCGCGGCATGCCGCGGCTTGCCGGCCATCGCGCCGGCGTCGAAGCGCTGCGCAAGACGGTGCGCGCCGCGCCCGGTCTCGGCATTTCCTTCTTGACCGTCTACGCCTTTTCGTCGGAAAACTGGTCGCGGCCCAAGGCCGAAGTCAGCGACCTGATGGGGCTTTTGAAACTGTTCATCCGCCGCGATCTGGCCGAACTGCACCAGAACGGCGTGCGCGTCAGGATCATCGGTGACAGGGCGGGGCTGCAGCCGGACATCAGGGGCCTGCTGGAAGAGGCCGAATCGCTGACTGCGCGCAATGAATCGCTGACCTTGGTCATCGCCTTCAACTATGGCGGGCGCGACGAGATCGTGCGCACGTCACGCAAGCTCGCAGCCGCAGTGGCGCGCGGCGAGATCGACGCAGAGGCGATCACGGCAGACACTTTTGCCGGCGCCCTCGACACCGCAGGCATTCCCGATCCGGAGCTGGTCATCCGCACCAGCGGCGAGCTTCGGCTGTCGAACTTCCTTCTGTGGCAGGCAGCCTACAGCGAACTGGTTTTTCTGCCTTGCTACTGGCCTGACTTCAGCCGCGAACACCTGGCCGACGCATTGCGCGATTTTGCTGGCCGCGAGCGCCGTTTTGGCGGGCTTGCCGCTCAAGATGTCGCTGCCTCGTGATCGGCGGCGGGATGAACAATCTTCAGCTTCGCATCGTCTCGGCGCTGGTGCTGGCCGCAATAGCGCTTGGCCTGACCTGGTTGGGAGGGCTGTGGTTCCGCCTGCTTTGCGCCGGGATATCGGCGGTCATCTTCTATGAATGGGCGCGCATGTCGCGCCCCTTGGCCGGTGCGACCCTCGGCTTCATTCCCGAAGCGCTGCTTCTGGTTTTCGTCGTCGCCCTGGTTGCAGGCGTGCCGGCATCGTGGCTTCTGTCTCTTGTCCTGGCCATGGTTGTGGTCGCTGCTATCGGCGCCCGTATGCGTGGAGCGGCGCAATGGGATGCAGCCGGTCTTGCCTACGCGGCTTTGTCCGGCTTATCGCTGGCGCTGCTGCGCGGCGGCGACCATCCCGGCCTGGTCGCAATCCTGTTTCTGTTCGCCGTGGTCTGGGCGACCGACATCTTTGCCTATTTCGTCGGCCGCTCCGTCGGTGGGCCCAAGCTCGCGCCATCGATATCCCCCGGCAAGACGCAGAGCGGCGCGCTTGGCGGCGCTGTCGGCGGCGTGGCCGCCGGCGTGCTTCTGGCTGCCGCCACCGGGGCCGGCAATCTTGGCGTCCTCGCCTTGGTTGCGCTGGTGCTGTCGATTGTTGCCCAGGCTGGTGATCTCTTCGAATCCTGGGTCAAGCGCCGCCACGGCCGCAAGGATTCAAGCGCGTTGATACCCGGTCATGGCGGTGTCATGGACAGGGTGGACGGGCTTGTCGCGGCGGCTTTTGCCCTATACGTGATCGGCTGGATTTCGGCGGGCGCCGATCATCCGGCGCACGGGCTGTTTCCGGCTTGAGTGATATTTCACGGCGAAGAAATGGCGCACGCCACGGATTCGCCTGGATTGATGTCACAGTCGCGGCGACACCTTTCGCCGCGGGTGAATTTGAGGGCATGACTTGAACGAAATTCTTCACGCGTTTTTCAGCACGGAAGGCTTTGTCCTCGGCACGCTGGTGCCGTTTCTGTTCGTGCTGACCGTGGTCGTCTTCATTCACGAAATGGGCCATTACCTGGTCGGCCGCTGGTGCGGCATTGGCGTGAAGGCCTTTTCGATCGGCTTCGGCCCCGAACTTCTCGGCTTCAACGACAGCCACGGCACGCGCTGGAAGCTCTGCGCCATACCGCTCGGCGGTTATGTCAAATTCGTCGGCGACATGAGCGCCACGTCGAGCCAGCCGAGTTCGGAAGATCTGGAAACGCTGACTGACGCTGAACGCAAGGTCGCCTTCCACACGCAACCCATCTGGAAACGCGCCGCCACGGTGGTGGCCGGACCGCTGTTCAACTTCCTTTTGACCATTGCCGTCTTTGCCGTGCTGTTTTCCCTCTACGGCCGCCCTGTGTTTGAGCCGATGGTGGCGGCGGTCACCGCCGGCAGTCCAGCCGAAAGGGCCGGCATTTTGCCAGGCGACCGATTCGTCGCCGTCGACGGCAGCAAGGTTGAGACCTTTGCCGACGTCCAACGCCTGGTCTCAGGCCGCGGCGGCGACGCCATCACCTTCACCATGTTGCGCGACGGCAAGGAGGTCACCGTCGTCGCGACGCCGGAGCCGATGGAGCAGCTGGACGCACTGGGCAACAAGGTCAAGGTGGCCGTCATCGGCGTCGTCAACAACAAGGATGTCGGCCAGCCCAGGCTGATCACCTACAGCCCTGTCGGAGCAGTCGGCGCCGCGGTCGAGGAGACGGGGCACGTCATTCAGCGCACCGGCCAGTTCCTGCAGCGATTCGTTGTCGGCCGCGAAGACAAATGCCAGCTGGGCGGCCCCATCAAGATCGCCAAGATGTCGGGGCAGGCGGCAAAGCTTGGCTTCCTGTGGCTGGTGCAACTCGTCGCCGGACTGTCGGTCGGGATCGGAATTCTGAACCTTTTGCCGATTCCCCCCCTCGACGGCGGCCACCTCCTGTTCTACGCACTCGAAGCCGTTTTCCGGCGTCCGGTATCGGAGCGGATGATGGAAATGGGATACCGGGCCGGCCTCTTTCTGGTGCTGGGATTTATGGGCTTCGTCTTCTGGAACGATCTGTTTGGGTGCTGAAATCATGAAGAAATTTGGCTTCAGCACCGGCAATGTTGAGACGCCGTTTACCATGCACGGGGGTATGCGTGACGCGAAAGCCACGCATCAGGGTTAAGTAATTACAAATTAACCTGAAGCCTTGCGTGTAGGGAAAATCCGGTTAATACGGTAGGAGAAATTACCGCACGTCCGGTTTTCTCGCCGTGGGGACTTCGAGAAAAGGTACAAAAGCCCGATGAAGGCAGCATCCAAATTTTTGAGCGCCGCGTCCGCGGTGGCTATGTCCGCCGCTCTGGTTGTACCAGGTGCGCTCGCCGTGCAGTTCGTTGCCACATCTGCGGCGCAAGCAGCCGTTGTCTCGAGAGTCGAGGTCAACGGCAACCAGCGCGTAGACGCCGACACCATCCGCAACTACATCACGATCAAGCCGGGCAAGGCGTTTTCCAGCGCCGATATCGACGATGCGGTCAAGGCACTGTTTGGTACCGGGCTGTTCTCGGACGTTCAGATCAATCAGGTCGGTTCGACGCTGGTGGTCAAGGTTGCCGAATATCAGGTCGTGAACCAGGTTCTGTTCCAGGGCAACAAGAAGCTCAAGGACAATGCGCTGGCAATCGCCGTGCAGTTGAAGCCGCGCGGAACGTTCTCGCAGGCAACGCTGGACTCCGATGTCGAGGCGGTGAAAGCTGCCTACAAGCGAATTGGCCGCGACGATGCCGCCGTGACGACGCAGATCATGGACCTCGGCGACAACCGCGTGAACGTGGTCTTCAACATCAACGAAGGCGGCCGCACCAAGATCGCCGCAGTCAATTTCGTCGGCAACAGCGCCTATTCGAGTCGCCGCCTGTCCGACGTCATCGCCACCAAGCGCTCAAGCTTCCTGTCCTTCGTGCTGCGTGACGACGTCTATGACGAGGACAAGCTTCGCGCCGACCAGGAATCGCTTCGCCGCTTCTATTACAATCACGGCTATGCCGACTTCCAGGTGGTCTCAGCCGTCGGCGAGCTCGATGACACGACCAACCAGTACACCGTTACCATCACCGTCCAGGAAGGCGACCGCTATACGTTCGGCGACGTCAGCGTCGAGAGCACCATTCCCGAAGTCGATTCGAAGGCGCTGGAATCGGTGGTTCAGACCCACAAGGGCGACGTCTACAACGCCAAGGATGTCGAGGACACCATCATCGCGCTGACCGAAAAGGTCGCGGGTTCGGGCTATGCCTTCGCCCAGGTGACGCCGCGCGGCGATCGCAACTTCGAGAACCACACCATTTCGGTCGTCTATACGATCGACCAGGGCACCAAGGCCTATATCGAGCGCATCGAAATCCGCGGCAACGACCGCACGCGCGACTATGTCATTCGTCGTGAGTTCGATGTCAGTGAAGGCGACGCCTTCAACCAGGTACTCATCCAGCGCGCGAAGAAGCGGCTGGAAAAGCTGGATTACTTTGAGAAAGTCGACGTTTCGACTGTCCCGGGTTCTGAGCCAGACCAGGTCGTGCTCGTGGTCGACGTGGTCGAGAAATCGACCGGCGAGTTCTCGGTCGGCGCAGGATATTCGACCGGTGGTGACACTGCCGGTCCGTCCGTCGAAGGTTCGGTCGCGGAGCGCAACTTCCTCGGTCGCGGCCAGTACATCAAGGTTTCGGCGGGTGGCGGCAAGAATTCGCGCGACTACAGCCTGTCTTTCACCGAACCCTATTTCCTCGGGCGCCGTATCGCCGCCGGCTTCGACATCTTCCAGCAGACCCGGAATTACAGCAAATATGACAGCGAGACGCTGGGCGCGACAGTTCGGTTCGGTCTGCCGATCACCGACAACATCTCGACCCAGCTGGCGTACAATATCGCCCAGGAGAAATACAAGCTCGACGACGGTTGCGATGACAATCCTACCGACCCGGGCGATCCGAACAACCTGCCTGGCGACGGGACCCCGGACGCCGACTGCAAGATATCTCCGGCGATCGTCGAGGGAATTAATGAAAGCCCGTGGATCAAGTCGTCGGTCAGCCTTGGGCTGGTCTACAACACCATCGACGACATGAAGAGCCCGCATGAAGGCATCTACGCCACCACGACTGTGGAAGTGGCCGGCCTTGGTGGCGATGCCAAATTCGTCAAGGTTACCGGTCGTGGGACTGTCTACCAGACCCTGTCGGAACAGTTGGATCTGGTCGGCCTGATCTCCGGCGGTGCTGGCCATATTGCGGGCTATGGCGATAATGGCCTGCGTATCTTCGATCAGTTCCAGAGCAGCGACCGCATGATCCGCGGCTTCGAGTATGGCGGCATTGGCCCTGCGGATCCTTTAACGGGTGACCACCTCGGCGGCACCACCTATTTCAATGCTTCGGCGGAAGCTCAGTTCCCGATACCAGTCATTCCGGAAAGCTTTGGTGTGCGTGGGGCCGTGTTTGCTGATGCCGCAACGCTGTATGGCAGCAAGATTGACTCCGTCGCTCAAGTTTCAACTGATCTAGAGTTGCGCGCGTCGGTTGGTGTCGGCTTGCTGTGGTCATCGCCCTTCGGCCCGATCCGCATCGACTACGCGATGCCCGTCAAGAAGGAAAAGACCGACGACGTGCAGGAATTCAACTTCGGCATGTCGAGCCGCTTCTGATCTTGCGGTAACGATGCTTCCGGGCCGTTGGGGTCCGGAAGAGAATTGATCCGACCTAGCTGGATATTGCTTCTGGAATGACCGATCCGGTGTTCTTCGCGCCATCACGCCGGTATACGGCCGGCGAAGTCGCGAATCTGACCGGCGCATCGCTTGTCGATTCCGATCTTGCCCACATATCGATCGATGCGTTGGCGCCAGCCAACGAAGGCGGCGAGGGTGCGCTCGTCTTCGTCGACGGCAAGCGCAATTTCGCGCTGATGCAGTCGCTGAAAGCGGCGGCCGTGTTTTGTCCCGCCGAGTTCGCCGGCAAGGCGCCGGCCGGCATTGCGGTTCTGGTGCATCCGCGCCCGCAG
This sequence comes from Mesorhizobium sp. M0772, assembly GCF_040320135.1. Taxonomy (NCBI): domain Bacteria; kingdom Pseudomonadati; phylum Pseudomonadota; class Alphaproteobacteria; order Hyphomicrobiales; family Phyllobacteriaceae; genus Mesorhizobium; species Mesorhizobium sp. M0772. The sequence goes on from NZ_JAMYPB010000019.1 coordinate 7,436, forward strand.
CAGGCCTTCGCCATGATCGGCCGGCTGCTGTTCCCGACAGCGGCTACGCCGGGACCGATGACCAGCGAAACCGGGGTCTCGCCGCAAGCTCATGTCGATACCACGGCGCATATCGAGGCAGGCGCGATCATCGAGGCCGGAGCCGTCGTCGGCCCGCGTGCTTCCATCGGCAGCGGAACGGTCATTGCCCCCCACGCCGTTATCGGTCCGTCATGCCAGATCGGCCGCGACGGCTATATCGGACCAGGTGTCAGCGTCCAGTACGCGCTGATCGGCAACCGCGTCATCATTCATGGCGGCGCCAGGATCGGCCAGGACGGCTTCGGCTTTGTCGGCGGCGCCAAAGGCCCTGAGCGTGTGCCGCAGGTCGGCCGCGTCATCATTCAGGACGATGTCGAAATCGGCTCGAACACGACCGTCGATCGCGGCGCCATGTCGGATACGGTCATCGGTCAGGGGACCAAGATCGACAATCTGGTGCAGATCGCCCATAACGTTCGCATCGGCCGCAATTGCATTATTGCCGGGCTCTCTGGTATTTCCGGCTCCGTCACCGTCGGCGACGGTGTCACCATGGGCGGCGGCGTTGGCCTTGCCGATCATTTGACCATCGGATCAGGGGCCAAGCTTGCTGCAAGAAGCGGGTTCATGAGCAACGTGCCGGCGGGCGAGATCTGGGGAGGCTATCCGGCGCAGCCGATGGCGGAAGCCATGCGCGAGATCGCCATGCTGAGGAAGCTCGCCAGGACGCGCAAGCAGGGCGAAGGGGGAAGTAGCTGAGATGGTGCCGGCGACGCTCGAAGCGGTCGATATATTGGGGTTGATGAAGCTTTTGCCGCATCGCTATCCCTTCCTGATGATCGACCGCATCATCGAAATCGACGGCAATGATTCTGCCATCGGCATCAAGAACGTGACCATCAATGAGCCGCATTTTCAGGGCCATTTCCCGGACCAGCCGGTGATGCCGGGCGTGCTCATCGTCGAGGCCATGGCGCAGACCGCCGGCGCGATCTGCATCCGTAACCTCAACACGGAAAAGCCGTCGCTGGTCTATTTCCTGACCATCGACAACGCGAAATTCCGCAAACCGGTCGTCCCAGGCGACCAGTTGAAGATCCACGTCAAGAAAATCAAGATGCGCGGCAACCTGCTCAAATTCGCCTGCGAGGCCATGGTGGAGGGCACAAAGGCCGCCGAAGCCGAGATCTCGGCAATGATGGTTACCGGCTGACGGTTCGAAATGCTCATGAAAATACAGACTTCAATCCACCCCTCGGCCGTCATCGAGGCCGGCGCGCAGATCGGCGAAGGCGCCTTCATAGGACCTTTCTGCTATGTCGGCGCTGACGCCGTGATCGGTGACCGCGTCGAACTGGTCAGCCATGTCTCGGTGCTGGGCGCGACAACCATTGGCGCCGCGACCAAGGTCTATCCAATGGCGACACTGGGCGGACCGCCGCAGAACACCAAGCACAAGGGCGGCCGCACCACTTTGGTCATCGGCCAGAACTGCACGATCCGCGAAGGCGTGACCATGCATCTCGGCACCGATTCCAGCCGCGGCGAGACGACCGTCGGCGACAACGGCAATTTCCTTGCCTATGCCCACATCGCTCACGATTGCGTCGTGGGCAAAAACGCCACCTTCGCCAATGGCGCGACCCTGGGCGGCCATTGCGAGGTCGGTGACAGCGTTTATATCGGCGGCCTCAGCGCCGTTCATCAGTTCGTGCGTGTTGGTGACAACGCCTTTCTCGGCGGCTGCTCGGCTTTTGTCGGCGATGTCATTCCCTACGCCATTGCGGTGGGCAATCGCGCCAGCCTGCGTGGACTCAACATCATCGGCCTGAAGCGCGCCGGGTTGCCGCGCGCCGAAATCTACCTGCTGCGCAAGGCTTACAAGACCATCTTCGACCGCTCCCGCACTGTCGGCGAGAACATCGAATTCGCCAAGGCCGAGTTTGCGTCGTCGCCGACGGCCATGAAAATCATCGATTTCATCACCAGTCGCGGCAAGCGGCATTTTGCCGTCCCGTCGCTTAAGGGTGGCGGCGACGATGCCGATGACGAAGGCTGAGGCCACTTCAACGGGCCTCGATCTTGCGCCGGACGCCAGGGTCGGCATCATTGCCGGCGGCGGTAGCTTGCCGGTCGAAGTTGCCGCCGGCCTGGCGGAGGCCGGACATCCGCCCGTCATCATCCTGGTCGAAGGTCAGGCCGACCGTCAGTCCGACCTCACAATCTATGAGCATGAAAGCCTTGCGCTGGAAGACATCGGCTCGCTGGTTGCGTTGCTGAGGCGCCGGCGGATCACCCATCTTGTGCTTGCCGGCGAGATCAGGCGCAGGCCGCGGTTGGTCGACATGCGTCCGAACCTTGGGCTACTGGCACTTATACCCTCGCTCGCCATGGCGCTTGCCCGCGGCGATGACGGGCTGTTGAAGATATTGACCCGCGGCCTGGAGGCACGGGGCGTCAAGGTTGTCGGTGCGCATGAAGTCGTGCCCCGGCTCGTCGCGGCCGAAGGGCCGCTGACCAAAGCAGTGCCGCGAAAGTCCGACTGGCGCGATATCGAGGCGGCACACGCGGCGGCAAAGGCCATCGGCGCGCTCGACATTGGTCAGGCGGCAATTGCCATCGGTGGCCGCACTGTTGCCCTGGAAGGCGTCGAGGGCACCCACGGACTGCTCGAGCGGACGCAGCAGTTGCGCGGCCATGGCAGGCTGGCCGGCAAGACGCGCGGTGTCCTGGTCAAATGCGCCAAGCCTGGCCAGGAATTGCGTGCCGATCTGCCATCTATTGGCCCCCAGACCGTCGAGGCGGCGCATGCCGCGGGGCTCGCCGGCATTGCCGTCGAAGCCGGCCGTTCGCTCATCCTCGAAGGCCCCGCCGTTCTCGCGCGCGCCAATGCGCTCGGCCTGTTCGTGTTCGGCCTGCCGGCTGCGGAGTCTGTCCATGGCAACTGAGAAGCCGCTGAAGATTGCCATCGTCGCCGGCGAAGAATCCGGCGACCTGCTGGGCGCCGACATCGTGCAGGCGCTGAAGCGCATGACCGGGCGCGAGGTGCAACTCGTCGGCACTGGCGGGCGGCATCTGCAGGCGCTCGGACTGGCGCCGCTGTTCGACGGCGCCGAGATCGCGCTGATGGGGCTCAGCGCCATCCTGCGTGACCTGCCGCGCCTGATGCGGCGGATCAGCCAGACGGCAAGTGCTGTCGCCGCCGAAAAACCCGACTGTCTGATCACCATCGACAGCCCCGATTTCTCGCTGCGCGTCGCCAAAAAGGTCCGCGCCGCCGATCCGTCGATCCCGATCGTCCATTATGTCTGCCCGAGCGTCTGGGCGTGGCGGCCGGGTAGGGCGGCCGCGATGAAGCCCTATGTCGACCACATACTGTGCATCCTGCCTTTCGAGGTAAAGGAGCTCAGCCGTCTCGGCGGCCCGCCCGGCACTTACGTCGGACATCGCCTCACGCATGATCCAGGCGTGCTGGGCGCGGCCAGGGCGCAAGCCCAGCCACGCGATCTCTCGGCCGATCACGTCAAGACGCTGCTCGTCCTGCCAGGGTCGCGGCGCGGCGAGGTGAGCCGGCTCATCGGTCCGTTCGGCGAGACGGTGTCGGCGCTGCGCGCGCGCGGCCACCGGCTGCGGCTGTTGCTGCCGACGGTGCCGCATGTCGCCGAACTGGTCAAAACGTCGGTGGCGCGCTGGGATCAGGAGCCGGAAGTCATCCTCGATCCCGAGCGCAAGTGGCAGGCCTTCGGCAAGGCCGATGCGGCGCTGATCGCGTCAGGAACGGTGTCGCTGGAACTGGCGTTGTCGGGTGTACCGATGATCTCTTGCTACAAGTTCGATCCGATCATGCTGATGGCGCAGAGCCTGATCACGGTGTGGAGCGCTGCTTTGCCCAACCTTATTGCCGACCGGCCGGTCGTGCCGGAAAGCTACAACCAGTATGTGCGGCCGCACTATCTGGCGCGGCAGCTCGAGGCACTGTTTTCAGACACCGCCTACCGCGCCTGGCAAAAGGACGGCTTTGGCGAGGTTGCCAGACGCATGGCCACCGACAGGCCCTCCGGCCACATCGCCGCCGATGTCGTTCTTCGCCACATCGGGAGAGCGAATAGGCCTTAGTGAATAGTGAATAGTGAATAGTGAATAGGATTAACGCGCTCTCGCCTATAATCAAGCTGCTACTTACTACCTGCTATTCACTACTTACCATTCACCATTCACTCTCTTTCACCTTTTCGCAATCGGCACGTAGTCGCGTTCCGGCGCGCCGGTGTAGAGCTGGCGCGGACGGCCGATCTTCTGGTGCGGGTCCTCGATCATTTCCTTCCACTGCGCGATCCAGCCGACGGTGCGCGCGACCGCGAACAGCACGGTGAACATGGTGGTGGGGAAGCCCAGCGCCTTCAGCGTGATGCCGGAATAGAAATCGACGTTCGGATAGAGCTTCTTTTCGATGAAGTAGGAATCGGTCAGCGCGATCTTTTCCAGCTCCATGGCGATGTCGAGCAGCGGATCGTCCTTGATGCCGAGTTCGCCCAGCACTTCATGCGCCGTCTTCTGCATGATTTTCGCACGAGGATCGTAGTTCTTGTAGACGCGATGGCCAAAGCCCATCAGCCGGAACGGATCGTTCTTGTCCTTGGCGCGGGCGATGAATTCCGGGATGTGGTCGACATGGCCGATCTCGCCCAGCATGTTGAGCGCCGCCTCATTGGCGCCGCCATGCGCCGGGCCCCACAGGCAGGCGATGCCGGCGGCGATGCAGGCGAACGGATTGGCGCCCGACGAGCCTGCAAGCCGCACGGTCGAGGTCGAGGCGTTCTGTTCGTGGTCGGCATGCAGGATGAAGATGCGCTCCATGGCGCGCGCCAGCACCGGATTGATCTTGTATTCCTCGCACGGCACCGCAAAGCACATATGCAGGAAGTTGGCGGCGAAGTTCAGCTCGTTCTTCGGGTAAATGAAGGGCTGGCCGATATGGTATTTGTAGGCCATGGCCGCAATCGTCGGCATCTTGGCGATCAGCCGCATCGAGGCGACCATGCGCTGATACGGATCCGAAATATCGGTGGAGTCGTGATAGAAGGCCGACAGCGCGCCGACCACGCCGCACATCACAGCCATCGGATGCGCGTCGCGGCGGAAGCCGGTGAAGAAGCGCGACATCTGCTCGTGCACCATGGTGTGGCGCGTCACCCGGTAGTCGAAATCGTCCTTCTGTGCCTTGGTCGGCAGTTCGCCGTAGAGCAGGAGGTAGCAGACTTCGAGGAAGTCGCCATGCTCGGCCAGCTGGTCGATGGGATAGCCGCGGTGAAGCAGGATGCCGGCATCGCCGTCGATGAAGGTTATCGCCGACTCGCAGCTCGCCGTCGAAGTGAAGCCAGGATCGTAGGTGAAGGCGCCGGTGGTGTTGTAAAGCGCACCGATGTCGATGACGTCGGGCCCGACCGACCCGCTTCGCACCTTGAATTCATGCGTCTTGCCGGCCAGTTCGAGCGTGGCAGTCGACGGGTGCGTCGTCTTGCTGCCGGTTTCCAGTCTTGTCGCAGCTTCGCTCATTCTCAAACTCCTTCATGTTCCTCATGCCGGCAAGGCAAGTCCTGCAAACGACACGTCGAAATCACCGGAATGCGCGAACTCGCCACCGCATTTTGGGAGGTGCGTGCCTGATTGGGCCAAGGCCTAATGTTGCACTGCGAAACCCGCCTTTCAATGCCAATCTTTTTGGGCCAGCTCGCTCCTAATCGATTTGATCCGCAATCCGCGCCAGGCTTTCCTCGCGGCCAAGCACGGCAAGCACGTCGAACACGCCGGGCGAGGTGCTACGGCCGGTAAGGGCCGCCCGGAGCGGTTGGGCCACGGCGCCGAGCTTGTGGCCGCCGGCCGCTGCGAACTCGCGCACCGCGGCCTCAGCCGCGGCAGCCGACCAATCGCCCGAAACAGTCTGCAAAGCGGCATGTGCGCCGCGCAGGATCGCGCGCGCGTCGGCACTGAGCAGTGCTGCCGCCTTCTCGTCGATCGGCAGCGGCCGCTCGACGAACAGAAAGGCCGCGCCATCGGCCAGTTCCACCAGCGTCTTGGCGCGCTCTTTCAGGCCCGGCAAGGCAGCCAGCAGCTGCGCCTTCCTGGCGTCGTCGAGACGGGCGGCGATAGCCGGTCCGCTTTCCAGGTATGGCAGAGTGGCGACGAAAATGTCGAACAGCTCGGCATCGGCCATCTTGCGCATATGCGCGCCGTTGATCGACTCGAGCTTGGCGAAGTCGAAGCGCGCCGCACCCTTGTTGACATCGCCGATGTCGAACCACGAAATCATGTCCTTGATCGACATGATCTCGTCGTCGCCATGGCTCCAGCCGAGCCTTGCCAGATAGTTGAGCAGTGCCTCGGGCAGATAGCCCATGGCGCGATAAGCCGCGACACCGAGTGCGCCGTGCCGCTTCGACAGCTTGGCGCCGTCGGCGCCGTGGATCAGCGGGATATGCGACATCGACGGGACGTCCCAGCGCATGGCGTTGTAGATCACCGTCTGGCGCGCGGCGTTGGTCAGATGGTCGTCGCCACGGATGATGTGGGTGACGCCCATGTCATGGTCGTCGACGACGACGGCATGCATGTAGGTCGGATTGCCGTCCGAGCGCAGAATGATGAAATCGTCGAGGTCCTTGTTGGGGAAGCGCACCTCGCCCTGCACACGGTCGTGCACCACGGTTTCGCCCTCGGTCGGCGCCTTGATGCGGATGGCGCCCTTGACGCCGGGAGGCGCCTCCGAGGGGGCACGATCGCGCCACTGGCCGTTGTAGCGCGGCGGCAGACCCTTGGCGCGTGCGGCCTCGCGCATCGCCTCGAGCTCGGCAGGCGTCTCGTAGCTGTAATAGGCCTTGCCCAGGCGCACCAGCTCCTCGGCCACCTCACGGTGGCGCGGCGCGCGCTCGAACTGCGATATGGCCTCACCGTCCCAGGAAAGGCCGAGCCAGGTCAGCCCATCCAGAATGGCCTGTGTCGCCGCCTCGTTGAAGCGTTCGCGGTCGGTGTCCTCGATGCGCAGCACCATCGTGCCGCCGGTGTGCTTGGCGTACAGCCAGTTGAACAGCGCCGTGCGCGCGCCGCCGATATGCAGATAGCCGGTGGGCGAGGGGGCAAAACGGGTGACGACCGTGTCGGACATGGAACTCTCGGAACCTTGGAAAGCGGAGCGTGATCGCGCGGACTTTCGCGCTTTGCGCGTTCATGTAGCATAGGGGGTCTGGGGCGCAAGGGGCAGACCCGATGGCTGGACGTGGCCGGGGCACGTCGGCAATTATCGGTTGCGTCAACTGGCGCTGGAGCCTTGTAGCACAAAATCTGTTCGCACCCTCCGCGCAACCTCGTTTGGCAGCAGCGTCATGTCTGGGTTTCATTCGGCTGCAGCGTCCGTCACAGTGCCTGGAACATCGCTGCGACGGTGGTAGCCCCTCTGACGAGCGGACATTTCTTCACGGATGCGGCACTGCCCGACTACAACGCCGCCGTGACAGCGTTGGCTTGGTCACGCATATTGACCTTTCTGCAATCATTATCGTGAACACCGCAACTGTGTGCAGGCCGGTCTCGCCACGAAGGAGGCATGATTGAAAGAAGGACTACCGATGACCGAAAACGCCGACCATACCGAGGGTGATCCGTTCTACCATGGTACCCGGGCGGATTTGAAACCCGGGGATCTGCTGAGCGTCGGCCACCCTTCCAATTTCAGAGGTAAACCACTGTCATGGATCTATTTCACCCAGACACTGGAAGCCGCCATCTGGGGAGCAGAGCTTGCAACGGGTGACGGTCGTCAAAGGATTTACATCGTAAAGCCGACGGGGTTTTTTATGGATGACCCTAACCTGACCGACAAAAAATTTCCCGGTAATCCGACGAAATCCTACCGCTCCCGTGATCCGTTGCTCATCCTGGGGGAGCTCGCTGAATGGCAGGGTCATACACCCGAACAATTGAAGGCAATGCACGATGGGCTTGCTCGCCTGAGGGCGGAGGGCCGGGATATGATTGAGGATTGAGCGTCCTTGGCGAGTGATGGTCAATTCCGGCGCGGTGGACGCGACCGCACGGACTTTCGCGCTTTGCGCGTTCATGTAGCATAGGAGGTCTGGGGCGCAAGGGGCAGACCCGATGGCTGGACGTGGCCGGGGCACGAAGGAAGGCGAAGGCGCCGAGGCAAGCGTCAGCGAACGCTCGCTGTTTGCCGATAGTCCCTATGCCGAGCCGCTGCCCCTCGCGCTGCCTGAGCCGCATCCCGGCGTCGCGCCTGCGCTGCCCGGTCACGCGTTGCCGGCGCAAGTCACAGCGCCCGGATCTATCGCCCGTCTGCGCAGACGGCTTCGCCGTCCGTCATGGCCCGCGCTCCGCCGCAGCCTTGCCGTGGCCGCCAACACGGAGCTCGACCGGGGCGTCGCCTTCCTGCTGGTGCCGGTTTTCCTGGCGGCCGGCGTCATCATTTATTTCTCGCTGGCCGGCGAGCCCGGCTTTGCGCAGCCAATCGCCATTGTGGTGCTGGCGACATGTTGCGCTGTCGCCACGCGACCTCGGCCGAGGACGCATCTGTTCTGCATGGCCGCGATGCTGTGCGCGCTCGGCGTCGTCGCCGCCAAAGTCGAGACCTGGCGCGCCGGAACGCAGATGCTCGGCTCCGAGATCCAGACACGGCTGACCGGCCGCGTCGTCAGTCTCGAACAGATGGAAAGCGGCCGCATCAGGCTGACGCTCGATGTGGTTTCGACCGCTTACCCCGAGCTGCGCTACGCCCCGGAGCGGGTCAGGCTCTCGGCGCGGACCGTTCCCGCCGATATGACCGCCGGCTCCCTGATCACCGGCTATGCCAGGCTGTTGCCGCCGACCGGTCCGGTGCGGCCGGAGAGCTACGATTTCTCCTTCGACAGCTATTTCACCGGTATCGGCGGCAGCGGCTTCTTTCTCGGCAATCCGAAAACCATTGCTACGCAGGGACCGCCGCCGCTGACCGCGCGGCTCTCCTCGGCAATCGAGAACGCGCGCGAAAACATTGCCGACCATATCAGGGGCAAAATCGGCGGCGCCGAAGGCGAGATTGCCGCGGCGTTGATTGTCGGGGTGCGCGCCGGCATCCCGGACGAGGTCAACGAAGCGATGCGGCGCACCGGCATCTACCACATCATCTCCATCTCCGGCCTGCACATGGCGCTGGTTGCCGGCACCATCATGGCGTTGCTGCGTGGCGCCTTTGCGCTGTTTCCCGATTTCTCTTCGCGCCGCCCAGTCAAGAAATATGCAGCAGTGGCAGCACTCGTCTCCATCGCCGCCTATCTCGTCATTTCAGGCGTCGTGGTTGCCGCCGAGCGCAGCTTCATCATGCTGGCGGTCATGCTTGTCGCCGTGCTGTTTGATCGCGCCGCACTCACCATGCGCAATCTGGCGATCTCCGCCATTGCCGTCATCCTGGTGTCGCCGCACGAGGTGGTCGGTCCCAGCTTCCAGATGTCGTTTGCCGCCACCGCCGCCCTTGTCGGCGCCTATGCCGGCTGGGCCGATTACCGCGCCGACAAGGTGAGAACGCCGCCGGCAAAGCGCTCCTTCGTCGGCTTCCTGTCGCGAAAATTCGCGCTGGCCATGGGCGGCCTCGCCATGACCTCGATCATTGCCGGCAGTGCAACCTTGCTGTTCGCCATCTGGCATTTTCAGCGTGTGTCGCCGCTCAGCCTGATCGCCAATCTGGCCGTGATGCCGATTGTTTCGTTGATCGTCATGCCTTTTGCCGTGCTCAGCGCACTGGCGATGCCGTTCGGCGCCGACGGGCCGTTCCTCTATGTGATGGGCAAGGGTCTGATGGCGATGATCGCTATATCGGCCTGGATTTCCGAGCGCTCGCCGGTCGACGCCGTCGGGCTGATCTCCATCCGCTCGGTGCTGCTGGTGACGGTCGCCCTCGTCATCGCCACCATGGCCACCACCTGGCTCAGGTTGGCGGCCGTGCCTTTCGCGCTGGCCGGCCTGTTGACGGTGCCGCAGGTGCTTACGCCCGACGTGCTCATATCCGAGGATGCGCATCTGGTGGCCATGCCGATCGGTGGCGGCGAACTCGCCCTCAACCGCGAACGCTCCAACGAATTCACCACGGACAATTGGAAACGGGCGCTGCGGGCCGAAACCATTATCCCACCTGAGATTTTCGAGTCAACAGATACGCGGTTCGATCTCGATCCGCTCGATCTGCCGCCCGGCTCGCCCTTCTATTGCACCGGCGATCTCTGTATCGCCCGGCACCCTTCCGGAGCCATTGTAGCGCTTGCGAAAGACCGCAAGACGGCGCGGCCGGCCTGTGCCTTCGCGAGCCTGATCGTCATCGATGACGCCACCGCCTACAATCCGTGCCGCGACCCGCTGGTGCTGGTCGTGACGAAGAAACAGCTGGCCCGCGACGGCAGCGCCGCCGTCTTCTTCGATCCGCAATCGGCAGCTGCAGCGCCAACCATCCGCTTCGCCGTCGACAAGCCGTATCGCCCCTGGCACGAGCAACGCCGCTTCTCCCGCGAAGCGCGCGGCCTGCCGCCTTACAACCAGCGTGAAAAGTACAAACCCAAGCCGGCTCAGTAGCGCCGGATCAATCCGACAAGCTTGCCCTGCACCTTCACCCTGTCCGGTCCAAAAATGCGGGTCTCGTAGGCCGGGTTGGCGGCTTCCAGGGCGATCGAGGCGCCCTTGCGGCGGAAGCGTTTCAGGGTCGCTTCCTCATCGTCGACCAACGCCACCACGATCTCGCCGGGGCTGGCTGTGTCGGCATTGCGGATGATGACCGTGTCGCCATCGAAAATGCCGGCCTCGATCATCGAATCGCCCTTGACCTCGAGCGCGTAGTGTTCGCCGCCCATGATCATATCGGGCGGCACCGAGATCGAATGGGTCTGATGCTGGATGGCGTCGATCGGCACGCCGGCGGCGATGCGTCCCATAACCGGGATTGAAATCGCGGAAACGGCATCGTCATTGCCGGCCGACATCGAACGCGACGGCGAGCCCGGCTTGATCTGGCGGCCGAGACCGCCTTGGCCCAACGCGCCTTGTCCTTGGCCGCCTTGCCCTTGGCCGGTTTGACCAAGACTGCCCTGAATGACGCTCGGCGAAAACTTCCTCGCCGCATTGAGGCCTGGTGCGATCGAGTCGGGCAGCCGCAGCACTTCCAGCGCGCGCGCCCGGTTCGGCAGCCGGCGAATGAAACCGCGCTCCTCAAGCGCCGTGATCAGGCGGTGGATGCCGGACTTGGAGGCGAGGTCGAGCGCTTCCTTCATCTCGTCGAAGGACGGCGGGATTCCGCTCTCCTTCAGGCGTTCATGGATGAACATCAGAAGCTCATGTTGTTTGCGCGTCAGCATCGCGGCCCCCAAGGGTTCTGAAACCAGAATCAGAAAAAACAAACCCAGAACAAACACTATCTGTTCCAGTTGTGTTCCGCAACCTTTTAAAGTTTAATGAATGTGTTGACGTTTTGTTCAGCGTAACGTTCGGCGCTGCGAGCGCCGCCTGCGCCCAGTTGCCAGCAACGGGGTGAAACGAAGACCAAGTGCCCTGCGTCGTCGGCTACGATCGCCGCTTCCTTTTCGGACGGGGCTGCGCAGCATCCGCGCGGGGTTCTCTCTGGGCATAGACCCGCAGCGTGTAGCCGATGTGAGCGGTCATCAGAGTTTTCGCACGGTCGACGTCGCGATCGAGGGCCGCTTCCATCAGGGCGGTATGGTGTTCGATCGCCACGGCGTCGCGCAGGGCCGCCACGGCCTTCCGGTGTCCGTCCGTGCGGCCGGCGGCGGCGCGCAGCGTCGGGGCCAGACCCAGAAAGCGGTGATGGCGATGCAATTGGTCGGAAATCGTTGCATTGAAGCGCAGCAGCCAGCTGGATGTCGCGGCACTGAGCAGCGCCGCATGGAAGGCATCGTGTTTTTCGTACCACGCGTCGACCGCATCATCCGATGGATCGTCGAGAACAGACCCGCACCGTGAGAGACGATAGTGGGCGGCAACGACCGCGTCTTCCCACTCACGGTCGCCCTTCTCGATCGATTCCACCAGCAGGGGCAGTTCGACCACCAGCCGCGCACGCGCCAAATCCTCGAGCTCCGCCCGAGAGACGGGAGCGACCGCAAACCCGCGGTTGCTGATGGCGGTCACAAGCCGTTCCGCCTCCAGCCGCGACAGCGCCTCGCGCAACGGCGTCCAGCCGATGCCGTAGGTGTTGCGCAGCGTGCTCAGCTTCAACGGCGCGGCAGGCGCCAGCCGGGTCGCAAGAATATCGCGCCTGAGCAGGCGATAGGCCACTTCCGTCTTCGAGGTCTGCTCGTCATCCAGCATCGTGATCCATCAGACATAAACGCTCGGGCGGATCATTATATATCAAAGCCTTTCAATGGGTGAATTATATATAATGTTTGACAGTTCAAGGGCGACCACTCAAGATCGCCGGCATGTTTGGGCGGCAGGCTCCGCCGCGCGCGTTTGTCCATGGAGGGGCGCCGGATCATGAGCACGACACCCGATCTCGCTACAATCGAAGCAATGGATGCCGCCGATCCGCTGCGCTCCATGCGTGAACGCTTTGTCTTGCCGCAAGGCGTGATTTATCTCGACGGCAATTCCCTGGGCGCCGCGTCAGCGGTCGTCTTCAGCGAACTGCAGCAGGCCGCCACGCAGGAATGGGCGCACGACCTCATTCGCGCCTGGAACACCGCCGGCTGGTTCAACATGCCGGTGGAACTCGGAGATCAGCTCGGGCGACTGATCGGCGCGGCTGATGGGCAGACGGTGGTCTGCGACACAACCTCGATCAACATCTACAAGCTGCTGCACGCAGCGCTCGGCATGCGGCCGGATCGGTCGGTCATCGTTGCCGAGGGCGACAGTTTCCCGACCGACCTCTACATGGCCGAAGGCGTCGCCTCGACCCGGCCGGGAACGCGGCTGCGGCTGGAGGGCGTCGACGCGGCCGCAGTCGAGGAGCTGATCGACGACAGCGTTGCCGTCATCCTGGTCAACCACGTCAACTACAAATCCGGCCAGTTGCGCGACATGGCGGCGCTGACGCGCAAGGCACATGACGCCGGCGCGCTGATCATCTGGGATCTCTGCCACACGGCCGGCGCCTTGCCGGTCGAACTTGACCGTGCCAATGCCGATTTCGCCGTCGGCTGCACCTACAAATACCTCAATGGCGGCCCGGGCTCGCCAGCCTTCATCTACGCGGCCGAGCGCCACCATGACGATGCCCACCAGCCGCTCAGCGGCTGGTGGGGCCATGCGCGGCCCTTTGCCTTCGAGCAGGGCTTTGCCGTCGGCAGCGGCATTCGCCGCTTCCTGTGCGGAACGCAGCCGGTGCTGTCGATGCGGGCGCTCAAGGGCGCGCTCGATATCTGGAACGACGTCGATATGGCGGCGGTGCGCAGAAAAAGCATCGCGCTGACCGACCTGTTTATCCAGCTCGTCGAAGCCAGATGCGGCGCCTACCGGCTTGAACTGGAAAGTCCTCGCGACGGCAGCCAGCGCGGCAGCCAGGTGTCGTTCCTCCATCCGCATGGCTATCAGGTGATGCGCGCGCTGATCGAGCGCGGCGTGATCGGCGATTTCCGGGCGCCGTCGACCATCCGTTTCGGCTTCACGCCGCTCTATGTCGGATATGGCGATGTCTGGCAAGCGGTCGAAGTCCTGGAGGATATTCTGCGCACCGGCGCCTGGCAGGACGCCCGCTTCGCGGTGAAGACCGCGGTTACGTGAGAAACCAGAGCAATTTCAGGAAAAGTGTGAAGCGGTTTTCCGTCCGAAATTGCGTCAATCAAAGAGCTAGAGCATTTCGCCGTTTCCGTTAAACGGTGAAATGCTCTAGAGCCGGGTGCGGACCGTCCAGAGCTCCGGAAACAGCACGACCTCCAGCATCTTCTTCAGATAGGAGGCGCCTGAGGTGCCGCCGGTGCCGCGCTTCAAGCCGATGATGCGCTCGACCGTTGTGACGTGGTTGAAGCGCCAGCGGCGGAAGTAATCCTCGAAGTCGACCAGCTTCTCGGCCAGTTCGTAGAGCATCCAGTAGCGCTGCGGGTCGCGGTAGACGGTTTGCCAGGCAGCCAGCACGTCTTCGTTCTCACCGCGCGTCTCGCGCCAGTCCGTGCGCCCGGCATCGGCGCCGATGTCGAAGCCATTGCGCGCCAAAAGCAGAAGCGCCTCGTCGTACAGCGACGGCGTGGCCAGGATCGCTTCCAGCCTGTCCGTAAGATCGCGCCGGTGCTTGTGCGGCCCGAGCATGGCTAGGTTGCGGTTGCCGGCCATGAACTCGATGGCGCGGTACTGCCAGGACTGGAAGCCCGAGGATTGGCCGAGCGCGTCGCGAAACTCGGTGTATTCGCTGGGCGTCATCGTGCGCAGCACGTCCCAGGCATTGTTGAGCTGCTCGAAGATGCGCGCGACACGCGACAGCATCTTGAAGCTCGGTTCGAGGCGGTCGGCGCGGATCGAGCTGATCGCGGCGCGGATCTCGTGGAGGGCCAGTTTCATCCACAATTCGGATGTCTGATGCTGGATGATGAACAGCATCTCGTCATGGGCAGAAGACAGCGGCGCCTGCGCATCGAGCACCTTGTCCAGCTGCAGATAGTCGCTGTAGGACATCCGCTCCTTGAACGACATCTGCGCGCCATCGGACGCCGGATCGTGCGGCTTAATCAATTGATCTTCTCCGCGCGCAACCGGAAGCGCTGGATCTTGCCGGTCTGGGTTTTGGGCAAGGCGTCGATGAACTTCACCGAACGCGGATATTTGTAGGGCGCGATCGTTGCCTTGACGTGGTCCTGCAGGCGTTTGACGGTCAATGCGTCCGGCGAAACACCTTGCACAAGCACGATATGCGCCTCGACGATCTGGCCGCGTTCACCGTCCTCGGCGCCGGTCACCGCGCATTCGGCGACGTCGGGATGCGAGAGCAGCGCCGCTTCGACCTCGGGGCCGGCGATGTTGTAGCCGGCGCTGACGATCATGTCGTCGGAACGCGCGGCGAAGTGGAAGAAGCCATCCTCGTCCTGCGTGAACGTATCGCCGGTGAGATTCCAGCCGTCGCGGACATAGTCCTTTTGCCTGGCATCGGCCATGTAGCGGCAGCCGGTCGGGCCGCGCACCGCCAGCCGGCCAGTAGAGCCGCGCGGCAACTCCCGCATCTCGTCATCGACGATGCGTGCCTGATAGCCGCCGACGGGTTTGCCGGTGGAGGCCGGCTTCATGTCGTCGAAGCGGTTGGAGATGAAGATATGCAGCATCTCGGTGGCGCCGATCCCATCGAGGATCGGCTTGCCGGTCTTCCGCGTCCATTCCTCGAAGACAGGCGCCGGCAGCGTCTCGCCCGCCGAAACCGCGACGCGCAGCGAGGACAGGTCAGCGCCTTCATCCATCGCCTTGAGCATGGCGCGATAGGCTGTCGGCGCGGTGAAGGAAATGGTCGCTTTGTAAGTCTCGATGATGTGGATCATGTTGGGCGGCGTCGCCTGTTCCAGCAGCGTCGCCGCGGCGCCGAAACGCAGCGGGAAGATGGCGAGCCCGCCAAGACCGAAGGTAAAGGCAAGGGGCGGGGAACCGACGAAGATGTCGTCGGGCGTCACCTCCAGGATTTCGCGGGCATAGGCGTCGGCGATGATCAGCAGGTCGCGGTGGAAATGCATCGTCGCCTTCGGCACGCCGGTGGTGCCGGAGGTGAAGCCGAGCAGGGCGACATCGTCGCGGCCGGTGTTGACGGCAGTGAAGGTGACCGGCTTGTCGAGGGCGGCGCGGTCGAGTTCCGCGTCATGGTTGGCCGTGCCGTCGAAGCCAATGACCTGCTTGAGATACGCACTGCCCTTGGCGCAGGCGGTCATCTCGTCCATCAGCCTCGTATCGCAAAGTGCGACCGTGATTTCCGCCTTGTCGACGATCTTGGCGAGTTCGCCGGCACGCAACATCGGCATGGTGTTGACGACCACCGCGCCCACCTTGGTGGCGGCCAGCCAGCAGGCGACCATGGCCGGATTGTTGGACGAGCGGATCAGCACCCGGTTGCCCGGCTTGACACCGTAATTCTCGACCAACGCATGGGCGAGCCTGTTGGTCCAGTCGGACAGTTCCTTGTAGGTGCGGCGGCGGCCATTGCCGATCAGCGCGGTGTGGTCGCCGAAGCCTTTTTCGACCAGCCTGTCGGTCAATTCGACGCCGGCATTTATGTGGTCGGGATAGTCGAAGCCGTCGAGCAAAAACTCCGGCCATTGCTCCGGCGGCGGCAGGTTGTCACGCGTGAATGTGTCGATATGCGCTGATGGCCCAAGCATTTTCGGCTGCCCCTGTCTGCCTCGCGCCCATGGCTGAACAAGGCGCAGGATCGCACCAGTCGAAATTTGTTTCAAGCCTAAAATGTTTTTAGGTCGCAGCATTGACGCCGCCCTGTTCGGCGGCCATTCCTGTCGACTGAACTGAAGCCATCCGGGAGGGATGCAGATGCTCGAACATCGTGTTGCCGATTGGGACAATGCCTACGCCAACGGCGACAACATTGCCGGCAGCAATCGCTGGCCGGCCGCGTGGGACACACCGGCACAGGCTTTTCGCGACACAATGTCGGCGTCCGGTCGGGCCAAGCTCGACATCTCCTATGGCGACAGTCCACGCAACAGGCTCGATCTGTTCCTTCCCGATGTCATGCCCAAAGGGCTCGTCGTCTTCATCCATGGCGGTTACTGGAAGGCGTTCGACAACAAGCCATGGTCGCATCTGGCCAACGGCGCGGTTGCCAATGGCTTTGCCGTGGCAATGCCGACTTACACGCTTTGTCCCGACATACGCATTTCCGGCATCGTCAGGGAAATCGCGGCGGCGATCGGCAAAGCGGCGACGATGGTCGGCGGGCCGGTGATCCTGACCGGGCATTCCGCCGGCGGCCATCTCGCCTCCAGGATGGTGACGACAACGACGCCTCTGGCCGCCGATGTGGCCGGCCGCATACGCAATGTCGTCTCGATCTCCGGGGTTCATGATCTGCGGCCGATCATGCGCACGGGGATGAACGCGACACTGGCCATCGATGAAGCGGAAGCACTGGCCGAAAGCCCGGTTCTGCTGCGCCCCATGCAGGGCGCGCGCATCACCTGCTGGGCCGGCGGCGGCGAGCGGGCGGAGTTCCTGCGCCAGAATGCGCTGCTTGCCAACATCTGGATCGGCCTCGGCGCCACGACCAGCACAGTGGTCGAGCCGGACCGGCATCATTTCAGCATCGTCGACGGGCTTGCCGATCCGACACATCCGCTGACGCGGACATTGCTGGCGTAGTAACAAACAGTTTATCTGTTAGATTTAAAGGCTTAAATGCGCGACCTCAGCGCAACATCAGAACGCTGCAAGCAGCGCCTGCTTCTGCCGCCGGAGCGAAGGGCTCGCGCACGATCAGGCCGTTGGCGTCGGCCAGCATTCTCAGCATCGAGGAATCCTGGATGCCAAACGGCGTCGCCACCAATGCGCCGGCTTCTTCCCGGACCACGGCGCGCACATAGTCTTGCCTTAGATCATTGGCCGGCATCGCGGCGCCAAGCTGAGCCTGGCGGATGTCCTGCCGGTGGGGACGGCCGCCGAGCTGCGCCAATAACGGCTTCAGGAACAATTGCGAGCAGACCAGGCTCGCCACCGGATTGCCGGGCAGGCCGATGCACCTGATATCGCCCAGCCGCCCGAACATCAGCGGCTTGCCCGGGCGCATGGCGAGCTTCCAGAAGTCGAGGTTCATGCCTTCGCCAGTCAGCACGTCATGGACGAGATCATGGTCGCCGACCGAGGCGCCGCCGAGCGTGACGATGACGTCGGCTTTCGCATCGACCGCCTTTTTCACCAGCGCCGCGATCACTTCCTTGCGATCGGCCGCTATACCGAGATCGAGCGCGCGAGCGCCGACCGACTGCGCCACAGCAGCGACGCCATAGGCGTTGGACGAGATGATCTGGTCGGGGCCAGGTTCGCTACCCGGTGGCAGCAATTCGTCGCCGGTGGCGATGATGGCGACCAGCGGCCGTTGCACCACGTTCAACCGGGGATGATTGGCCGACGCCGCCAGCGACAATGCAGCCGGATCGAGCACGCGGCCTTTCTCCAGCAGCACGTCGCCTTGGGCAAAATCCAGTCCAAGGCGGCGGATGTTACGGTTCTTCGCCGTCGGTTCGGTGACCTCGATCCGGCCACCGCCGAGATCGCGGACATTCTCCTGGATGACGATGGTGTCTGCGCCTTCCGGCAGCGGCGCGCCGGTGAAGATGCGCACAGCTTCCGCCTTACCTACAGCGCCGTCAAAGCCTCGCCCTGCAGGCGCCTTGCCGATCACCGAAAGCCTCGCCGGGAGGGTCGCCACATCCCGCGCCCGTGCGGCATAGCCGTCCATGGCAGATGCATTGAAAGGCGGCTGGGTACGCAGCGCCACGACCGGCTCCGCCAGCACCCGGCCGGCCGAATCCGCCAGCGCGACGCTTTCACCGGGCAACGCCACAGCGCCGTCGAGTAGGCGTTGAAGCGCCTCGGCGACCGGAACCAGCGCCATTTACGAACCCGCCTTGTAGTCGCCGGACTTGCCGCCGGTCTTTTCCACCAGCTTTATACCGGAAATCACCATGGCGCGGTCGACCGCCTTGGCCATGTCGTAAATGGTCAGGCACGCGACAGATGCCGCGGTCAGCGCCTCCATCTCGACCCCGGTCTTGCCGGTGACGCGGGCGAGCGCGGTGACCCTGAGGCCGGGCAGCGTGGTGTCCGGTTCGATGTCGACCGACACCTTGGTCAAAAGCAGCGGATGGCAGAGTGGGATCAGCTCATGCGTTTTCTTGGCAGCCATGATGCCGGCAATGCGCGCGGTACCCAGCACATCGCCCTTCTTGGCGTCGCCGTCGAGGATCATCTTCAGGGTTTCGGCCCGCATCGAGACAAAGCCCTCGGCGACCGCCGTGCGCGTCGTCTCCGCCTTCTCGCCGACATCGACCATGTTGGCCTCGCCCTTGGCGCCGAGATGGGTGAGGGCGGCTGCCATCCTCAGATGGCCTCTGCTTTCGCCTTGCCTGTCAAAAGCAGCCGCGTTGCCGCAGCGACATCCTCTTGCCGCATCAGGCTCTCGCCGACGAGGAAGGTGCTGATGCCGGTCTTTTGCATCCTGAAGCAATCGTCGTGGGTGAAAATTCCGCTCTCGCTGACCAGCAATCGGCCGCCCGGCACCATCGATGCCAGCCGTTCCGAGGTCTCGAGGCTGGTCTCGAATGTTCTGAGATTGCGGTTGTTGATGCCGATCAGCTGCGACGAGAGTTTTACCGCGCGCTGCGTCTCGGCCTCGTCATGCACCTCGATCAGCGCGTCCATGCCGAGTTCGAACGCGGTCGCTTCCAATTCGCTCGCCAAGGCATCATCGACGCTGGCCATGATGATCAGGATGGCATCGGCGCCCCATGCGCGAGCCTCGTAGACCTGGTAAGGGTCGAACAGGAAATCCTTGCGCAGCGCGGGCAGGGACACTGCCTTCCGTGCATTGGTGAGAAATTCCGGCGCGCCCTGGAAGGATGGCGCATCGGTCAGCACCGAAAGACAGGCGGCACCGCCTTTCTCATAGGCCTGCGCCAGTGCGGGCGGGTCGAAATCGGCACGGATCAAGCCTTTGGATGGGCTTGCCTTTTTGATCTCGGCGATCAGGCCGAAGCTGCCCGATCTGCGCTTCGCCTCAAGCGCCCTCAGAAAGCCACGCGGTGCGTCGGCATCCCTGGCTCGCGCCTTGATCTCGGCCAACGGTATCCGCGCCTTCGCCGCCGCGATCTCGTCGCGTTTGTAGGCCTCGATCTTGCGCAGAATGTCAGCCACGGCTCATCCGTTCGAAATCTCGACCAGCCTGTCGAGCACGCCCAGCGCCCGGCCGCTGTCGATGGCCTGTGTGGCCGCGGCCATGCCGTCGGCAAGCGTCGTCGCCTTGCCGGCCACCACCATGCCGGCGCCGGCGTTCATCAGCACCGTATCGCGATAGGCCCCGGCAGCACCTCTCAGCATGTCGCGCAACGCCGTGGCATTGTAGGCGGCGTCGCCGCCGCGCAACTCGTCCTTGGTGTGGCGCTGCAGGCCGACGGCTTCCGGGGTGAGCGTGAAATGGCGGATCTCGCCGCCGGCCAGTTCCGCCACCTGCGTTTCGCCGGTGGTGGTGATTTCGTCATAGCCGTCGCCATGGACCACCCAGGCATGCTCGGTGCCCAACGCCTTCAATGTCTCGGCCACCGGCACGATCCATTCCGGCAGGAACACGCCGACCATCTGCCTGCTGACGCCGGCCGGATTGGACAGCGGTCCGAGCAGGTTGAAGATGGTACGCGTGCCGAGCTCGACGCGGGTCGGGCCGACATGCTTCATCGCCGGGTGGTGCGCAGGTGCGAACATGAAGCCGACGCCGGCCTCCTGGATGCAGCGGCCGATTACCTCTGGCGGGATATCGATCTTGACGCCGAGCGCGACCAGCACATCGGCAGCGCCCGTCAGCGACGACAGGCCGCGATTGCCGTGCTTGGCGACCGGCACGCCGCAGCCGGCAATGACGAAGGCCGAAGCGGTCGAGATGTTGACTGAATGCGAATTGTCGCCGCCGGTGCCGACGATGTCGATGGCGCCCTCAGGAGCTTCGACGCGCAGCATCTTGGCACGCATGGTGGCGACGGCGCCGGAAATCTCGCTCACGGTCTCCCCGCGCACGCGCAACGCCATCAGGAAGCCGCCGATCTGGCCCGGCGTCGCGTCGCCAGACATGATGATGTCGAAAGCTTCGCGCGCTTCCTCGAAGGTAAGCCCGGTTCCCGTGGCGACCTTGGCGATATGGGTCTTCAGGGCGCTCATTGGGCCAAGACGTTCATTGGGCTAAGGCCATTCATTGGGCGAGGGCTTGGGCAACGGCGGCCTGGTCGACGCTGACGGCGTACTGCGTCTGCAACTGCGCCACCAGCTGGTCGAGCAGATCGTCGGACATGCCTTGCGTGAAGGATTTTTGCGCATCGTCGGGTACCGAGCTGGCGTCGGCTCCGGCCGGCTCGAACACTTCGGCGACCTTGAACAGGATCTGGCCGTCGCCGGTGGGCGAGGGGATCAGCCCGGTGCCGCCTTCGCCGACGCCGAACATCGCAGCAGCACCCTCCTTGCCGAAATCGACATCGTCGGCCTCGCGCTTCACGCCGCGCTTGGTCTGCTTTTCAAGCTTCAGTTCGCCGGCGATGACGTCGAGTGTGGTGCCAGCCTTGAGGCGCTTGTCGAGTTCGTCTGCTTTCGCGGTCAGCCGCTTGGTCGTTTCCTCTGTCGTCCAGTCCGCCACCACGCGCTGGCGGACTTCGTCCAGCGTGCGGTCGCGAGCCGGCGTGATCGATGTCAGTTCATAGAACACGAAGCCGTTGTTAGGCGTGGTCAGGGCTTGATTCTCGGTGTTGGGCTCGGCCTCGAACACCGCCTTGATGAGGTCCGGCGATGCCGGCAGGTCCTTGATGATGGTGCCGTCCGGCTTGAGGCCGGTGCGGTCTATGGCCTCGACGGTAACGTCCTTGAGCTTGAGTTTGGCGGCGGCTTCGGCCAGCGTGCTGCCGGCGGCGCGGGTGTCTTCGTAATTGTCGTGCACGTCGAGCAGGATGCGGCTTGCTTCGCCAAGCGCCAGATCCTTGCGGATCTGGTCTGACACTTCCGCCAGCGGCTTCACCGTTTCCGGTTTGATCTCGGTAACGCGCAAAAGCACCGGACCGAACGCGCCCTGGACGACCGGGCTGACTTCGTTGACGGCAAGCGCGAATGCGGCATCGGCGACCGCCTTGTCGGTGATCTTATCCTTGGAGAGCGTGCCGAGCAGCGTGTCGGCCGGGGTCTTGCCCTGCGCGGTGACGATCTTGTCGAAAGTGGCGCCCGTCTTCAGCGAATCGGATGCCGCCTTGGCGGCGTCCGCGGAAGGAAACACCAGCTGTTCGATGGTGCGCATTTCCGGCGTGGTGTAGCGGCCCTTGTTCTTGTTGTAGTCGTCGCTGACCTGCTGGTCCGTTACGGCGCTGACATCCATGAGGTCTTCGGGCTCGAGCCGGACATAGGAGAATTTGCGGTATTCTGGCGCCGCGTAGGTTTTCTTGTTGGCCTCGAAATAAGCCTGAAGCACGCTGTCGGATGGCGCCTCGATGGGCTCCACCAACGCCTTTGGCAAGATCAGATAGTCGATGGTGCGGTCTTCGCCGCGATAGAGCGCAACTGCCTTGAAGAAGGTATCCGGAGCCTTGAGCCCGTCCGAAACCGCTTCGACGATCTGCTGGCGCACCGCCACCTGAGCCCGGTTCTTCAGATAATCCTCCGGCCGCATTCCCAGTTCGCGCAGGCGGGATTCGAACAGCCGGCGGTCGAACTGGCCATTCGGGCCCTGGAAGGCGGGTTCCTGCCGCGTCAGTTCGGCCAGCCTGTCCTTGGAGAAGCCAAGCCCGAGCTTGCGCGCCTGTTCGTCGAGGACGGCGCCGGACACCAACTGAGCCAGCACCTGGTTGTCGATGCCATAGGCCTTGGCCTGGTCGCGGCTGATGCGCTGGCCGATCTGCTGTTGCAGCATGGCGATCTGGCGATCGTAGGCTAGGCGGTACTCGGTGATCGACACGGTGGTGCTGCCGGCGGTGATCACCGCATGATGGCCGGCCAGGAAGCCGCCCGTCATCCGCGTGGTGACGCCCCAGGCAAGGAAACTCAACACCAGCAGCGACAGCAGGGCTTTCGCGACCCAGGTCCCTGCCGCGCTTCTTAATATACCAAGCATTGTTACTTCCGATTTTTGCGCAGTTTTGCGTGCGCCCGAGTCTGAAACAAGCGCAATAGCGCCCTTCCGGCTCACTGTCGATTGCTTTGTGGCCTGATTTTGATAGGGAGGGCGAGACCCCAATGTCGCCCGGAGAACCAGATCCCCATGACGCCAGGAATTCGACCGCTCGTTGCCGGCAACTGGAAAATGAACGGCACCAGCGCTTCGCTGAACGAGCTCAGGATGATCGGCAACGGCTTCATGAGCGGGCTCGACGCCGAGACCGAAGCATTGGTCTGCGTACCGGCGACCTTGCTGTCGCGCGCCGTCGAAATCCTGTCGCGCACGCCGGTGCGGGCTGGTGGCGAGGACTGCCACATCAAGGAAAGCGGCGCCTTCACCGGCTGTGTCTCAGCCGAGATGCTGAAGGATGCGGGCGCCAGCCACGTCATTGTCGGCCATTCCGAGTGCCGCGAACAGCGCAGCGAGGACGATGCCATCGTCCTCGCCAAGGCCTCGGCGGCGTGGCGGGCAGGGCTCGTCGCCATTATCTGCATCGGCGAGACCAAGGCGGAGCGCGAAGCGGGCACAGCACTCGACGTGTTGTCGCGGCAGGTCGCCGGCTCGGTGCCACCGAGCGCAACGCCCGCCAACACCGTTATCGCCTACGAGCCGGTATGGGCTATCGGCACCGGCCTGACGCCGACCGCCGAAGACGTGGCGGAGGCGCACGCACATATCCGCCAAAAACTGGCGGAAGCGCTCGGCGCAGTCGTGGCCGGCAAGATGCGCATTCTCTATGGCGGCTCGGTCAAGGCGTCCAACGCAGTCGAACTGCTGGGCGTCAAAAACGTCGATGGCGCGCTGGTTGGCGGCGCCAGCCTGAAGGCGTCCGACTTTCTCGCCATCGCCGAGGCATACCAGAATATCGCATAGGCCCCGGAATTTCGTTGCCGACTAGTTCGGTCATAGACTTATGAACGCAGCAGTTCGGCGGAAATCGTTGCAAAGGGCGCATTGCTTCCCATATTCCGGCCACGGGCTTGGAAATGCCGTTAAAGCATTGTATGGAGCCGCCTCCAAATCACCGGCCCTGATCGCCAGGGAGCGGCAGGGCTTGCCAGGATAAAATATGGAAACCGTACTGATCGTCATCCATCTCATGGTCGTGCTCGCCCTTGTCGGCGTGGTGCTGCTGCAACGCTCCGAAGGCGGTGGTCTCGGCATTGGCGGCGGTTCCGGTTTCATGACCGCGCGTGGCGCCGCCAATGCGCTGACGCGGGCGACGGCGATCCTGGCCGCCGCCTTCTTCGTGACGTCGCTGACACTCTCGATCGTTGCCCGCTATGGCGAAAAACCGATCGACATTCTCGACCGCGTGCCGGCCGACAGCGGCAACGGCGTGCTCAATCAGTTGCCCGGCACGACGGCGCCGACGCCGCCTTCGGGCAACACCGCACCGGCCGCGCCCGCGGCCAACGGCGCCGCCACGCCGCCCGCCACCACGGCCCCGGCGACGGCTCCATCTCCGGCGACGCCACCTGCAACCGATTCGGCTGCGCCGCCGGCTACCAATGGCGTTACCTTGCCGGTCACGCCGCAGGTTCCGAACCAGTAGTCGGTAGGGTCGGATGCCGCGATCTGTTGTTGTTTCAACACAGTCGCGGCAAATGGCACACGATCACGAAGATTCGACCGCACCCCGTGCTTGAGGCCCGTACGCCACTTCGATTATAGATTGCCGGCGGCACTTTCTGCGCCCTTGGGGGGCGCCGGGCGACGCCGTGGGCAACAAGCATTGAACGATCGGATCTTCGCCATGCAGCTTCGCAGCTTCATTTTCATGGGGTTTTGTGCCGTATTCGGCATGAGCTCCGCGGCCTTCGCCGGCACTCCGGCAATGACCTCACCGCAGGCGGTTGGCAAAACCGCTGTCATCAACGTCGCCGCCAAGAGCGATGCGACGCAGCTGAAGCTTCTCAAGAAGAAGAAAAACCCGAGCCCGGATGATCTGGCTCAGATCAGCAAGCTCGAAGACAAGATCGCCGCCGACAGGGATCTCGCCCGCGTCAAGGCGCTCGAGGCCCGCAAGCTGGCGATGCGCGATGCGGCGAAAGCCAGGGCCGATGCCCAGCGCCAGGCGTTCCTGGCAAGCAAGGGCAAGCCGGTCGTGGTTGCCGACGCCAAGCCAGGCAAGAAGACCACCAAGATCATCGCTCCGGTTGACCCGATCGCGCCGATCGAGCCGATCGAATCGGCTGAACCGCTTCCGGCCGAAGCGATGAATATCGCGCTGACCGGCAACAATGGCGAATTGCGCAGCGAGGCCCCGGGCCAGAAGCCGACGAGTGGCGGACTGTTCGCCGGCCTGTTCGGCGGCACGTCCTCTGCCTCGTCGATTGCCTATCTCCCCGAAACGCGCGCGCTCGACCAGGCTCTCGCCAAGCGGCAAGCCAAGAAGCAGTTCAAGGTGAAGCCGGAATTCGTGCCGCAGGACGTCGAATTCAGCGGCTATGAGCCGGGTACGATCGTCATCGATACCAGCGCGCGCCGCCTCTACCTCGTCGAATCGGCTTTCACCGCCCGCCGCTATGCGATCGCGGTCGGCCGCGAAGGCCTGCAGTTCAAGGGCAAGGTTGCCGTTGGCGACAAGCAGGAATGGCCGCGCTGGATCCCGACGCTCGACATGCAGAAGCGCGAACCCAAGCATTACGGCCAGTACAAGGACGGCATGCCCGGCGGCGGCCAGAACCCGCTCGGCGCCCGCGCCATCTATCTCTACGACGGCAAGAAGGACACGCATCTGCGCATCCACGGCACCATCGCGCCGCAGTCGATCGGAACCAGCGCTTCCAATGGCTGCTTCCGCATGATCAACGAGCACGTCATGGACCTCTACAGCCGCGTCAGGGTCGGCACCAAGGTCGTCATCATCTGACGCTTTCACAAACCTGCCGAAAGGGCCGGCTTTTGCCGGCCCTTTTGTTTTGACCAAAACACCAGTCTCGAACCTCGGGACTATCGCGCCTTCTCTGGAAAAAGCCTCAGCGGCGGTTTTTTCTCTGGCGGAATCAATTCGGCCGCGTTAAGCGATGACTCCCATGGCGCGATATGTATTCATCACAGGCGGCGTGGTTTCCTCACTTGGAAAAGGCATCGCTGCAGCGGCCCTTGGGGCTCTCTTGCAGGCGCGAGGCTATCGCGCACGCATCAAAAAGCTCGATCCCTATCTCAATGTCGATCCCGGAACGATGTCGCCTTACCAGCATGGCGAGGTTTTCGTCACCGATGACGGCGCCGAGACCGATCTCGATCTTGGCCATTACGAGCGCTTCACCGGCCGCTCGGCCAACCAGCAGGACAACATCACCACCGGCCGCATCTACAAGAACATCATCGAGCGCGAACGGCGCGGCGACTATCTCGGTGCCACCGTGCAGGTCATTCCGCATGTCACCGATGAGATCAAGAATTTCGTGCTCGACGGCAATGACGACTATGATTTCGTGCTGTGCGAAATCGGCGGCACGGTTGGCGATATCGAGGCGATGCCGTTTCTCGAGGCGATCCGCCAGCTCGGCAACGATCTGCCGCGCAACAACGCCGTCTATGTCCACCTGACCTTGATGCCTTACATCCCCACGGCCGGCGAGCTGAAGACCAAGCCGACCCAGCATTCGGTCAAGGAACTGCGCGGCATCGGCATCGCGCCCGATATCCTGCTGGTCCGCGCCGACCGCGCCATCCCCAAGGAAGAGCGCAGAAAACTGTCGCTGTTCTGCAATGTGCGCGAAAGTGCCGTCATCCAGGCGCTCGACGTGCCCCACATCTATGACGTGCCGATGGCTTACCACAAGGAAGGGCTCGATTCGGAAGTGCTGGCCGCCTTCGGTATCGATCCGGCGCCGAAGCCGCGCATGGAGCCCTGGCAGGCCGTGTCCAACCGCATCCACAATCCGGAAGGCGAGGTAACGATCGCCATTGTCGGCAAATACACCGGCCTCAAGGATGCCTACAAATCGCTGATCGAGGCTTTGTCGCATGGCGGCATGGCCAACCGCGTCAAGGTCAAGCTCGACTGGATCGAGAGCGAGATTTTCGAGAAGGAAGACCCGACGCCGTGGCTGGAAAAGGTGCATGGCATCCTGGTGCCCGGCGGCTTCGGCGAGCGCGGCTCGGAAGGCAAGATCCTGGCGGCGAAATTCGCCCGCGAGCGCAAGGTGCCGTATTTCGGCATCTGCTTCGGTATGCAGATGGCCTGCATCGAGGCAGCGCGCTCGCTGGCCGGCGTCGAACACGCCTCGTCGACCGAATTCGGTCCGACCGACGAGCCGGTCGTCGGCCTGATGACCGAATGGCTGAAAGGCAACATGCTGGAGAAGCGCCGCGAAACGGGCGATCTCGGCGGCACCATGCGGCTTGGCGCCTATCAGGCTGAACTCGCCAAGGGTTCGAAGATCGCCGACATCTATGGCGACACCCAGATTTCCGAGCGCCATCGCCACCGCTACGAGGTCAATATCGACTACAAGGAGCGGCTGGAAGATTGCGGCCTGGTGTTTGCCGGCATGTCGCCCGACGGCGTGCTGCCGGAAACGGTCGAATACCCCGACCATCCCTGGTTCATCGGCGTCCAGTACCATCCGGAGCTGAAGAGCCGGCCGCTTGAGCCGCATCCCCTGTTCGCCAGCTTCATCTCGGCCGCGGTGGACCAGTCGCGACTGGTCTAGGGCCACGGTGAGGTTTCGCAGCTGATGCAGACCTATGTTGCGCTGCTCTACAGCATTATCCTCGGCGAAGGCCGCCGGGTCGTCATGGCCGACCTCAAGGCGATGGCTGAACAGCTTGGGCTGAAGAACCCGCGCACCCTGGTGGCGACCGGCAATCTGGTCTTCGAGACACGGGCGACTGGCATCGCCAAGCTGGAACAGCGGCTGGAAACGGCCTTCGAAAAAACCTTCGGCCGCAATGTCGTCATCATCGTGCGCACTGCCGAGGATTGGCTGAAACTTGCCGCCGGCAACCCATTCCCGGCCGACTCTGCCGAGGCAGGCGATCAGGTGGCTGTGCGGGTGATGCGCAAGCCAGCGCCAGCGGATGGTGTGGCCGCGCTCCAGGCCTATGCCGCCGAGGACGAGAAGGTGGCTTCGGTCGACGGCGACATCTGGGTCGTCTTTTCGCGCGAGCGGCCAAGCTCGCGGCTGCTCGCTGCCATGAACCACAAGCGCATGGGCATCGGCACCGCACGCAACTGGAACACGGTGCGGAGGTTGGCTGAGATGGTAGGGAGTAGGGAGTAGGGAGTAGGGAATAGGGAGTAGGGAGTAGGGAGTAGGGAGTAGGGAGTAGGGAGTAGGGGTTATACTATCCCCTACTGACTACTGACTACTGACTACTGACTACTCCCTACTCCCTATCTCTCATTTCACGCCTTCGCCGTCCTGGCCCCTGCGCCAAGGGCGGCGGTGCGAAGGACGTAGTAGATGACCCCTGCAATGCCGACGCCGAAAAACCAGCCATAAACGCCCCACCATGCCGGCAGCAGGTTCGTGAAGTTCGGCAGGACCGAGGAGAAGATGGCGCCGATGCCGGCGGCTATGAAGGCGTTGACGTGCCAGCCGCCCTGGAAGCGGAACTCGCCATCTTCGCGGTACAGTGCCTCGACGTCGACCTCGCCCTTCCGGATCAGATAGTAGTCGACCATCATCACCCCGAAGATCGGCCCCATCGTCGCGCCGATGACGTTGACGAAAGACGCGGCACTGCCTTCCCACGGCGCGAAGGGATAAAGCACCAGCGCGATCACGGCCGCGATATAGCCGCCCTTCTTGAAGTCGATCTGCCGGGGAAAGACATTGGAGAAGTCGAAGGCCGGCGAGACGAAGTTTGCCACCACATTGATGCCGAGCGTTGCCACGGCAAAAGTCAGGGCTGCAAGCGCTGCCAGGAACCAGCTGTCGAATTTCGCCGAGATCTGGTCGGGATGCAGAAGTACTTCGCCATAGACGTCGAAGGCAGCGATGGTGGTCACGCCGGCGACCAGCGAGAACAGGATGAGATTGATCGGCAGGCCCCAGATGTTGCCCTTGCGCAGCGATTCCTTGTCTGGGGCATAGCGGGCGAAATCGCAGAAATTGAGATAGAGCGCCGAGAAATAGGTGACCCAGATCGCGGCCACCGCAAACAGCGACGTCCAGGAGCCAGGGGTTCCGGGTACGCCGGCATCCTTTGTCTTGTCGAGCAGCACATCCATCGGGATGTCGCTGGTAAAGGCAAATCTCCCGGATTTTACACAGAGATAGATCGCCAGGATCAACATCATCACCCACACCGCCGGTCCGGCCCAATCCTGGAAGCGGCGCACCGTTTCCATGCCGTTCTGGATGATCAGCAATTGCAGTGCCCAGATGACCACAAAACAGATCACTTCCAGACCCGTATGGCCGAGGAAATGCGTGTTGGCGTTGAAATCGGCGAACCATTGCGAGCGGATCAGCAACGCCACGATCGCGCCCGATGCCGCTGCCGTCTGCGCGCCGTACCAGAAGCAGGCGACGATGGCGCGCACCAGGGCCGGAATGTTGGCGCCCCAGATGCCGAAGGACGCGCGCGCCAGCACGGGGTAGGGCACGCCGGTCTTCACGCCGGCATAGCCGACCATGTTCATCAGCGCGTAGATGATCAGCGAACCGATGCCGATGGCGATGATGAAATTGACGAAGCCGCCGCAAAACAGGAACAGGCTTGCGGCGAGATAATAGCCCCAGAGGCTGTGGACGTCCGACGTCCAGACGTTGAAGATCGAG
The DNA here is from genome assembly GCF_040320135.1 of Mesorhizobium sp. M0772. NCBI lineage: Bacteria > Pseudomonadati > Pseudomonadota > Alphaproteobacteria > Hyphomicrobiales > Phyllobacteriaceae > Mesorhizobium > Mesorhizobium sp. M0772. Next base: position 37,064 of record NZ_JAMYPB010000019.1, read on the forward strand.
AACGGCCCCCAGTTTCGGACTTTGGCCGGAGCCAGATCCTCATTGTATAGATCAGGTGATGCGCCTTGTATGGTCACTGCGATGTCCTCCCCTTGATGCCGCACGCGCCCTCACGCGTCGACTGCGCAGGTTATGCCTGACGCAGGGGAACCGGCAAGCAATCCATTTGCCGGCTTTGGCCTTAAAGATATTCAATGAGAACAGCGCTTATCGATCGGCTTTTGGCGAAGGTCGGCGCAATCGCGGCGATCTTGATTCGACCCGCAGACGGCAGGGATCAGGACGCTTTGCGGTTGAGGGCCGGTGATGCGTCGAAATTGGCGGCAAGCCAAGCTATCGCGCAGGTGACATCATCGAGCCTGTAGTGGGCCACGGTCGGCCCACGCGGCTTGACCCGGATCGAGATGCCGCCGGCCTCGTTGATCGCCTCGAAACCGTTTTCGTCGGCGGTGTCGTCGCCGAGAAAGACCGGCCGGCGTCCGGCAAAGGGCGGGATTGCCATGAAACGCCGCACGGCAGCGCCCTTGGCCGCTTCGAGCGGCATGAGTTCGACGCCGGCATTGCCCGGGATAACCCGATAGCCCTGGGGAAGCTCGGTCAAAGCCTGTTCGACAAGATGCGTTGCCCTGGCCAGCAGATGCGGCGCCGCACGCGTATGGATGGCGAGGATCGGACCCTTGCGCTCGATATGAACAAGGCCGTCATCCAGTTCGGCCTCGATGGCGTCGGCAAGGGCAGCTATATCGGCGGGAGCATCCGCGGTAACGACCGGGCCGTCCGGCGTCAGCCGGTGTTCCAGCCCATAGAGACCGGCAACACGCAGCTTCAACGGATGAAACAGGCGGTCGGCGCCTTCGACCGAGCGGCCGGTGATAAAGGCGACAGCGCCGTCCAGCCGTTTGTCGACGACGCCGAGGAGGTTGCGCAGTTCGTCGCTTACGGACACGGCGTCGGGGTGCGCCGCGTGCTCCAGCAACGTGCCGTCGATATCGAGGAAAAGCGCCCATTGTCCTTCCGGCAGGTCGGGTGCGGTTGGCAGGCCCGGTGCTTTTGACAGGCTATTCATGACGCCACCTTCCGCATGCGGTCGAACAGCGAGACGATGTTGGTGTCGGTGTTTGCGGGCCGCTCGGCGACACTTGTCGCTCTTTCGAGGTCGCCGCGTTTGCGCAGGCGCGCCGCATCGAGCAGCATGCTGCCGGCCCAGCGAAAGACATTGTTGTCGCGCACTATTTCGCGCATCGGGCGCATGCGCTCGCGTTGTTCGTCCGGTGACATGGTTAGCGCCTGCAGCAGCACCTGGCTCATCATCGCCGCGTCGTAAGGATTGACGATCAGTGCTTCCAGCAGTTCGCGCGACGCGCCGGCAAACGTGCTGAGCAACAGCACGCCCTGTTCGTCGTCCCGCGCGGCGACGAATTCCTTGGCTACGAGGTTCATGCCGTCATGCAGGCTGGTGACCATGCAGATGTCGGCGGCGCGATAGATCTCATAGACCTGTTGCTGCGAATGGTGCTCAGCCACCATGACCACGGGCTTGTAGCCGTCATGACCGTAGCGCTGGTTGAGCTCGTTGGCATAACGCAGGCATTCATCGTGCAATTGCTGGTACGCCGGCAGCGTGCCGCGGCTTGGGGCAGCAATCTGCAGGAACACTACCTTGCCGATCCACTCGGGGTGGCGCGTAAACAATTCGTCCAGCGCATGGAAGCGGTCGAGGATGCCCTTGGTGTAGTCCAGGCGCTCGACGCCGACGCACAGCTTGACGTCCGCCGACAGGCCGAACCGCTCACGCAGGCGGGCGCGGCTTTCCTCGACCGGTGGCAGTTTGGCCAGGAGTTCGGCCGGCCATTCGATGGAGATGGGATAGGCGTGCACCAGTGTCGTCCGCCCGCCATACGAGATCGCGGCGTCGGCGCGCTCGATGCGGCTTTCCAGGAACCGGTCTACGCTTTCAGTGAAATTATTGGCATGAAACTGGGTGTGAAAGCCGATGATCGAGCTCCCGAGCAGTCCATCAAGAACGCGTTCGCGCCATGGGCAGATGCTGAACACTTCGGAGTTCGGCCACGGGATGTGCCAGAAGGTGATGATGATCGCCTCCGGCAGGCGCTCGCGGATCATGCGCGGCAGGAGCGCGAAATGGTAATCCTGAACCAGCACGATCGGCCGCTCATTGCGCGCCTCGGCAACCACCATATCGGCGAATTTGCGGTTGACGGCCTCATAGGCCTCCCAGTCCGAGGCACGGAAGACCGGCCGGGTGAAGGCGATATGGCAGAGCGGCCAAAGCCCTTCATTGGCAAAGCCGAGATAGTAGCCCTGATATTCGTCGTCGCTCAGCCACACGCGGCGCAGCGTATAGGACGGATTGTCCGGCGGCACCTGAACCCGATCGTTGCTATCGACCGTCAGACGATCCGCCGTTCCGCCGCCATAGGCGATCCAGGTGCCGCTGCAGGCGCGGGTGATAGGCTCAAGCGCCGACACCAGGCCGCTGGCCGGCACCAGAAGCTCGACGCCGTCGTCCTTGATGTTGTGGATATAGGGTTCCCGGTTCGAGACGACGATGACCTGCGCGTCCGGCAGGTCGTCGGCAAGTATCTTGCGCAAGGTGTCGGGCGACCAGTTCACCAGCGCCGCGTCGGGAGATTGTCCGTTCTTCTCGAACTCCCGCAAGACCTTGCGCGTCGCTTCCGATGCGACGTCCTCGCCGGCAGTCGGTGCAACCGTCAAGCTATGGCTACGACGTTGCCTGGAGATCGATAACAGAACGGCTAGAATCGAAAGGCCAAGGCTTGCAAGGATCAAGACCCAGAGCAGGGCCATGCCATAATCAGTCATTCCAATTCCAACTCAATTTTGGCCGTCAGGGCCTTTTTCTTCATGGTTCGATTTTGAGTGTTCGCAGCCGACGATCGCCCGTGAGAACCTGTGTTTTTTGCAACGCACAAACCCTGGGATCGGTTCCCGTTGAAAGCCGTTCCGATCATGTCCGCACGATCAGCGGAACCAGCCCCTCATGGCGGTCGGCGAGAAAGGCGACGACGCGGTCGCCGACGCGCTGAAAGGTAAGATCGACCCTCTTTTCGGCGACACCCAGATGCCTGAGCGTCAGCGTATCGATGCCGATCGGCAAACGGGGTCGAGTGACGTGGATTTCGCCGTTCCAGCCGTCGATTTCCAGACCGAGGCACGCCTGCATCAGCATGAAGGCCGAGCCTGCCGACCAGGCTTGCGGCAGGCAGGCGACGGGGTAGGCGATCGGTGCTTCACCCGGCGAGCGGGTAAAGCCGCAGAACAGTTCCGGCAGCCGCATGTTGAAATGCACGGCGGATTCGAACGTGCCGCTCATCAGCCGCACCACGCTGTCACGCTCGCCGAACCGCGCCAGGCCGGCGCCGCACATCGCCGTGTCATGCGGCCAGATGGAACCATTGTGGTACGACATCGGGTTGAACAGCACAGCATCGTCGGAAAGCGTTCGCACCCCCCAGCCGGAGTGGAAGGAAGCCGAAAGCAACTGGTCGGCGACCATCTTAGCCCGCGCCGGTTCGGGCAGGCCGACATAGAGCAGGTGTCCGGCATTCGACGTGCGCACCTTGCACGGCTCTCCGGCGCCGTCGATCGCCAGCGCATAGAAGCCGAGATCGTCCAGCCAGAAATCACGCTCGACGGCGATCCGCATCTCTTCGGCGCGATTTTCCCAGTGCTCGGCCTGCGCGAACTCGCCCCGGCGGCGGGCGAGAGCGGCAAGGCCCCTGAAGGCGGCGAAGACATAACCCTGCACTTCGACCAGCGCGATCGGCCCCTTGGGAATGCGGCCGTCGGCGTGGAAGACCGAGTCGAAGCTGTCCTTCCAGCCCTGGTTCGCAAGGCCGGATTCGGCAGCGCGCTGATAGGTGACGAAGCCGGTTGCGCGGCTCGCCTCTTCCGTCCACTTGGCGGCGGCGCAGAGAGACGGCCACAGGCTGGCGATGAAGTCCATGTCGCCGGTGCGCTCGGCATAGGCGCAAGCGAGGTGGATGTAGAGCGGCGTGGTATCGACGCCGCCATAGTAGCGGCCGAAGGGTAGCTCCTGCAGCGCCACCATCTCGCCCTTGCGTGTCTCGTGCATGATCTTGCCGGGCTGCGAGTCGCTGAAAGGCGATGTCTCGGTCGCCTGGTGCTGGGCGAGGAAGGCAAGCACGCCGCGCGCCAGGCCGGGGTTGAGCCATAGCATCTGCAGCGCCGAGATGACGCCGTCACGGCCGAAGGCCGTCGAAAACCAGGGGATGCCGGCATAGGGGTAAGGCCCGGTCGACAGCTCGGTGGTCAGCAAGGCGACATCGGCGCGAGCGCGTTCGACCCAATCGTTGAAGACGCGGCCCGAACTGTGCACCGTCGCGCCATGGCGGCGCTTGGCCCGCATGCCGAAACGGGCGCGCGCCGCGGCCGCCCGGAAGCGGTCGCGGTCGGGCGTTTCGGTCAGTTCCGCGCCGACCTCGACGTAAAGCATCTTGCTGCTGCGCTTGGTCACTGCGATGAGGAAATCCGCGCGCTCGGCGCTCAGCTGGTCCGGCGGCTGCGAGAACGAGATCGCAGACACCCGCGCCAGCCCGTCCAGTCCGTCATAGCGCAGCAGCACCGAGGCAGGCTCGATCTCCGCTGCATGCGCCATTCCGCGCTTCGGCCGGGTCGAACCGCGGACCTCGAACATGTCCCGGAAATCGGCGGCAAAATGCAGCGAGACGCGGATTGCCGAATGCTCCTGGCTGTAGTTGGAAAGGGTGATGCGCTCGAACAGCCGGTCCTGCCACAACAGCCTGACGCGCTCGATATGGATGGCGCCCTGCGGGATGTCGCGGCCACCGACGCTTTGCATCGGCAAATTGGTCATATTGCTGGTGAACAGCACATTGTCCTGGCTGAGCGAGGCGCCGAGCAGCGATGTCTGCCGGCCGCCGACGGTGAGCCTGAACTCCGACAGCACCCGGGTGTCGTCACGGAAGAAACCGTCGCCCGCGCCCCTGATATCGCCGTAGGCATCGGCCACGGCAAAACAGTCGCCTTGCTTCAGGGCAAACAGCCGGTGCGGCTCGCGCGGCGCGGTTTCGTCCAGGGAGGCAAGGGCCACGGCAGGGTCGAGCTTGCGCTCGTCAAGTTCGGTCATCAGTCACAAATCTCTGTTTCGGGCTCGGAACGTCCGCCGTCGTTCACGACGCTTTCGATTCAGCCGGGGCGCCGATGAGACGCGCATAGGCAGTGAGATAGTCGCGCGCCATCCTGTTGGCGGAGAACCGACTTTCGAAGACGGCGCGCACCTTTCGCCGGTCGAGCTGCAGCAAGGCCGGCACTGCGGCGACCGCGGCATGGAGAGAATCGACGACAAATCCGGTGACGCCATGGTCGATGACTTCCGGCAACGCACCGCAGTTCCAGCCGATGGTTGGCGTACCGCACGCCATCGCCTCGATCGCGGCAAGGCCGAACGGCTCGGGCCAGTCTATCGGAAACAGGAGACCAGCGGCATTGCCGAGGAATTCAGTCTTCTCACCCTCGGCGATCTCGCCGACATAGTCGATGCGGTTGCCATCGATCAAGGGCTCGATCGTCTCATGGAAATAGGCGCGATCATCGTCGCCGATCTTGGCCGCCAGCTTGAGCTTCATGCCCGACCGCAAGGCGATGTCGATGGCCCGGTCCGGCCGCTTGTCGCGCGAAAGCCGGCCGAGAAAGGCAAGGTATGGTTCGCCCGCCGCCGTCTCGAAGGTCGGCTGATAGAGACCCGTCGGCAGCCCGTGATGGATGGTGGCCAGCCAATTGGCATTCGCAAGCCCGGTCTTCTGGCTGTGTGAGATCGAGACCAGCGGAAAGCGCGGAAAGCGCTCATAGGCTGGCGCCAGATCGACATAATCGAGCCGGCCATGAGGCGTCGTCACCGTCTTGTCCGGCATGGTCTCGAAGAACGAGAAATGCAGGAAATGGCTGAGATGAAAATGAATGATATCAAAGTCGTGGGCTCGGTTCCTCACATCGGCAAGCATCGCAAGATGCGCCGCCGTGTCCGATTTCAGCGGACGCGGATCGAGGCGCAGCGCGCGTTCGCGTCCTGGTATCAGTCTGGCCGACGTCCGGCTGTCGCCGCTGGCGAACAGCGTCACCTCATGGCCGAGTTCGACCAGCCCTTCGGTCAGATAGGAAACGATGCGCTCGGTGCCGCCATAGAGAAGGGGCGGCACCGATTCGTGCAAAGGGGCGACATGGGCTATCCGCATGGTTTGAACGTGTCCCTCAAGGCAATCACGAGAGCGAAATGCATCAGCCGGCCTAACGTTCCGGACAAAAGCGGGCGTCGGCAACCCAAGCCCACCGGCGCAGATTTTTTTGCAATAAGCGGAACAAACGCGCCATCCGCGAATTTAGTAGGGTTGGTTCGCGCTGCGGCCGACCAGGGAGAGAACAAAATGGACCGCTTGCATTTCTTTACGCCCGTGCGCATTGCGCGCGGGCAGGGACACCCCGTCGAGGAAGTCGATAGCGTTGCCGAAGCGATGGTCTTTTTGCAGAAATGGCCATTGGGACGGCGTGGGCCTGTGTATCAGTGCGCCGTGAATTGCTGCTCCGCGGCCCTGTCGGGCAGAATGTCGGCCGAAGCAGCCAGGAAGGCGTTTACGGGCTTTGCCCGCATCACCCGGCTGCTCGATGATGACATGGCCCTGCCGATGGGCGGCGAAAGCATGGCGGAAGTCCACGCGCTGAGGCGCTAGGCGCCGGTCCAGCCATTTGGCTATTGAACACCCGGGCTTTGGCGGCGCGGGCATCATCTTTTCCGCACCGGAGTATTCCGGCGCGGCCCTTCACCTCATGGGCCACACTGTGCTTTCATGCGGCGTTTCGCATGACCGGTGGGTGACGACCATCCACAGGCGGCCCGAACGTGGAGGGGTAGACAATGCCGAGACTGATCCTGGGAACACTCGGCGCTATCGTCATCGCCCTCATCTGGGCGGTCCTTGCCAGTTTGATGGGCGCGCCATCGATCGTGATCACGGTCGGCGCGGTCGCCATTGGGGCCGGCGTCTACACCTACGTCGACCGACGCTCGACTTGACGCGTCCCCGGTCTGCCGCGCGCTCGACCAATTGCACGCCGGTGTTTGACGCGCGCGGCAGTCGCGGCGGGCATTCTTCAAGGATGGGTTGCTGGCCGCATTGAGAGCAAAGGCGCAGACCGGGCGCCACACGTCGGACTGGGCTCACCCAGAACTTGGGAGAGATCGTCAAAGATCTTTCAATCCGGCCAATGTAGATCGAAACGGCGAATCTGTGGATTTCCGGTGGAACATCGTCGCCTCGAAACACTTCGGGCGTTGCACTGCCCCATCAGTGCACGTTCCCTTGTTCTGTTGGAACTGGCCGGCTGCCGAAAGGTGGCCGGCTTTTTTGTATATAAGCGGAACCTGAAATTACGGGGCTTGTTCTGGATGCGGCAGCGAGCCCCTCGCTGCTGGTCGAGGGCCGTAACCCTTGGCCGGGCCCGCATCGCTCCGCCAGTGGTGCGGGCCCACGGCCTCCGGTTTTTCCGGGCGTCTCGACTCGCCGATCCTTACCCTGGTCCGGCTAATGCATGTCACTCAAAAAATGGCTCGGTTGTGAGACAACGACATGCACACGCGGCGCGCTTTAGCACAATCATTCACAAAGCCGTGGGTTCAACTGTTGCTACCCTTCTTGGCTGGATTGTGCGAATGATGACTGTCCTTTTCGCCGCCACCCCCTGAAACTCGGCTTTTGGATCGACGGTCTTCATCCGCCGGGGGTTTGTTGACCTGCAGGGGTTTTCTGGCGTTCTCGTGCGATGCGCCTGGCCCGCCCTGCCGGATCGTGTTCGGGTGTTTCTTCGATGTGGACATGATCACCGATCCTGCTGACGGCCCTGATGAGTGGTGTTGACCTTGGTGTTGGCTTGCTGCCCTTGGCGCTCCGGATCCGGCGCTCCGTGAGTGCCGTGCTGGGCATCATCGTGGCTAATCTGTCGCCCTTCTCCTCGACCCTTCTGGCTCTGGTTCTCAGGCGGCACGGGCGGCATTTTGCTCGACATCTGCATCTCCTTGGGTTGGTCTCGTGACTCCAAACCGTGATCGTGGGGGGAAGTTCCGTCTGCTTCATCAGCACCTGTGCTTTTCGGTGCCGACGGTGACTCCCAACAGCGGCCCGCGTTGCTGGTCGAGGACAGGCAATCTCTGGGCGGGCCGCGTCGCCCGCCAGTGGTGCGGGCCTGCAATATAAATCCTAAGCTAGTTTATTGCGAGCTTCCGGCGACTTGCGTAGCCGGCCACAGTGGCTTTCAGGAGAGCAGCGTGTTGTATCCGGTCGATTTGGAGCGACCGAAATACAGTGCTTGACCACGTTGCTGACATGATCGGTGACGAGCGCGGTGTCGCGCCTGGATCGCGGCAGCAGCCTCTGGTCCGATCTGCCCGCAGCTGGTGGCAGCTAAAACGACGTCAAAAGACCTAAGTCTCTTTGATCGCCCTCGCTGCTCGCACGAGCGATGACCAGTCAGCTCCCATGGCTGCGACAAGGTCTCGAGCATCTTCGTCTGATATTCCGGTACGGTCTACGAGCTTCCGTGCCAGCAATTCGAATGCCAATTCTATGATCGTCATAGCTCAGCCCTTACGAGAGTGCCCGTGATGATAGCTTGCAAATGGGTCTTCCGCATTTGCACATGTTAAGCGACCATCACGAATGTCTCATGTACCGCAGAATGTCTGCAGGACGCGCTCATCCGGGCGTGGCGGCTCAGCATAGCGTTCCATTCCCGGCTGCTCATCGAAGGGACGGCTGACGACCGCCAGGATCTCCTCGAACGGTGTGAAGTCGCCCCCCAACGCCGCCTGGATCATCGCCTCGATGCGATGATTGCGGGGGATGAATTTGGGATTGACCGATTGCATGGCTGCCCGGCGCGTGGCCGTGTCGGCGGCCTCGCTTGCGATGCGCTGGCGCCACCGCGCCGACCAGGCATCGAATGCACCTGGATCCTTAAACAACTGCCGCGCCGTGCCTTGGCCGTCCGCAGCGTCGAGGTCATCGCCCAGGCGCCGGAAGCCGAGCGTAAAGTCCGCTTCGCCGCGAGCCAGCACATCCAGAAAGTCGGCAGCGAGCTGCAAGTCGCCTTCCGCTTCGGTCAGCAGTCCGAGTTTTGTGCGGAAGCCGCGCTGCAACACAGCCTCATAGGAGGCCTGGAACGACCTCAGCACCTCTTCCGCTTCAGAGACTGCTTCATTCTCGTCCGTGCTCATGAGCGGCAGCAGGGTCTCGGCAAAGCGCGCAAGGTTCCATGTGGCGACACGAGGCTGGTTGGCATAGGCATAGCGGCCGGCGCGGTCTATCGAACTGAACACCGCGCTGGGGTCATAGGCGTCCATAAAGGCGCATGGGCCATAGTCGATCGTCTCGCCCGAGATCGACATATTGTCGGTGTTCATGACGCCATGGATGAAGCCGACCAGCATCCAGCGCGCCACCAGGTCCGCCTGTGCGGCGACAACGGCCTCCAGCAAAGCCCGGTACGGCCGTGCTTCCCCCGCCAGCTGTGGGAAGTGACGCTGAATGGCATAGTCGGCCAGTATCTTGAGCGCCTCGGTGTCGTGGCGCGCGGCGAAATATTGGAACGTGCCGATCCTGATATGGCTTGCCGCCACCCGTGTCAGGACGGCGCCGGGCAGCCGGACCTCGCGATAGACCGGGTCGCCGGTGAGCACCGCCGCAAGGCTTCGCGTCGTCGGAATGCCGAGCGCCGCCATCGCTTCGCTGACGACATATTCGCGCAGGACAGGGCCGAGTGCGGCGCGGCCGTCACCGTTGCGCGAGAACCGCGTTGGTCCCGATCCCTTCAGCTGGATGTCACGGCGAATGCCGTTGACGTCCACCACTTCGCCAAGAAGCAGAGCGCGCCCGTCGCCAAGCTGAGGCACGAAGTTTCCGAACTGGTGGCCCGCATAAGCCAGGGCGATTGCCTGCAAGCCTTCCGGAAATCTGTTGCCGGCAAGCATCGCCACTCCATCCGGGCTGGTAAGCTGGTCGGCATCGAGCCCGAGTTCCTCCGCGAGGGGCCGGTTGAACCGGATCAGCCGCGGTTCGGATACCGGCTTCGGATCTGTTTGCGAGAAGAAGCGCTCCGGCAATTGCCCATAGCTGTTGCTCAGGGCGGGAAGCCCCGTCTGAATGACCGGGGGTTGTTCAGCAGTCGCAGGTGACGTCATGACAAGCTGTCTCTGAAGAGGAGGGTTCAACAGCTCCCGTTTCGAGGAGCCTGTGTTCATTTGAGCATATAGGGACGCAACGCCGCTGGTGCCATCCGGATCCCATCAGGCCGGCACCGGATACAAGCTGGGAACCACCCGCCTCGATTTTCGAGGTTCAGGCTGCCGTGGGACGACGGGCCGTGGCGGAATCCAGAGATGACCCCCGCATCGCCACTGTCTCCGAACTGAGCACCCGGCAATCTAGTCAGTGCGGGCGGGCAATGCCGGGGCGGCGTCTGCCTTGGGTGGCAGCGGCTCTCTCGGGGCCGCTCCCGGCGACGATGTTAAACCCGGTTCGACTCGTTCCTCGGCGATGAGTCGGGCGCCACGCTCATAGGTCAGGTAGCGCCAGAGCCACTGGATCGAGACCTGAACGCGGTGCTGAAAACCGACGAGCAGATAAACATGGATGAGCGCCCAGGCAGACCAGGCGAACCAGCCTTTCAGTTTCAGCCTGCCCGATTCGAACACGGCAGCGTGGCGGCCGACAATGGCCGTGTTGCCTCGATTGCTGAAGACAAAAGCGGGCAGCGTGTCGCCAGCATCTATCCGGCGTGCCAGTGCCTTGCCGAGGTACTCGCCCTGCTGCTTGGCGACTTGGGCAAGACCCGGCAATGGCTGGCCGTTCCCATCGAGGACCAGTGCGACGTCGCCAAGCGCGAAGACATCGGGATGGCCGACGACCTGCAGGTCGGATTCGACCTTCACCCGACCGCCGCGGTCGAGCCCGACACCAAGCTGGGCGACCAGCGGAGAAGCCGCCACCCCGGCGGCCCAGAGCGTCAAGGCCACCGGGATCACCTGGCCGCCGACGGTGATCTGATGCGCTTCGATCGCCTCGACCCGGTTGCCGAGCGCGACCTCGACGCCCAGGCTTTCAAGGCGCAGACGTGCATATCTGGAAAGCTCCGGGGCGAATCCGGCGAGCAGACGCTCGCCGGCTTCTACCAGTATGATCCTTGTCTTCTCGGGCCGGATGTTGCGGAAGTCGCGCGCCAGTGTGTGCCGGCTGAGTTCGGCGATCGAGCCCGCCAGTTCGACACCGGTCGGGCCGCCGCCGATAATGGCGATCGTCATCAGCCGGGATTGCTCGACTGGATCGGTGGTCCGTTCCGCGTGCTCGAACGATAGCAGCAGCCGTGACCGGATCGTGCGCGCGTCCTCGATGGTCTTCAAACCGGGACAAACCCGAGCCCAGCTCTCCTGGCCGAAATAGAATGGCTGCGAACCAGTGGCCAAGACCAGGATGTCGTAGGGGACCGTGGTCCCATCGGCCAGCACCAGTATCCTGGCCTCGGTGCCGATCTCGGTGACATCGCCGAAGAGGACCTGAACCGAGGGATAGCGGCCCAGGATCTTGCGGATGGGCTCGGCGATATCAGGCGCCGACAAGGCGGCGGTTGCAACCTGATAGAGCAAGGGCTGGAACAGGTGGTGATTGTGGCGGTCGATGATCGTCACCCCGATTTCCGCCTTGCCGAGCGCCTTGGCAACCTCCAGACCGGCAAAGCCTCCGCCGACCACGACGATGCGCGGTGTCAGGCTCCGGCCGTGGCTGCTCTCGCTGGCGAATCGCATGCTTGATACTCCCCTATCCCTGTCCGGAAGTCATAGCCTGGCAGGAGTGCCTCGCTGCTGGCTGGAGCTACTGCTCATTCCGGCGGCATCGGTCCAGGCGAGGCATCCGGCAATGACAGGCGTCGTGCTGACCACAAGGGCGCCGCGCGCGTGAAGGGCTACCAACCCGCGCCATGAGACGCGGTCGACCGTCCAGATGGTGCCGCTGGCGTCGACCCATTTGAGATGGGCGTCGGCGACTTCAACGGCCCGCATCATCGCCGCCGGTTCCATCCCGGCCCGAAAGACGATGATGGAATTGGCGGCGCCGTTGAAGAACGGGCCGGCGCCGGCTGCCATTCCCGCAAGCAGGACGATGCTGGTAAGCGCTGCCGAAGCACCGCGTGCCGGTCCGCCGCGGTTGGGCAGCACCAGCACCAACACAAGCGGCACGATGCCGAAGATGACCAGCCACGCAATATCCCAGGCGAGCGGCAAGTCGCTGTTCATCTTGATCCGGTGCAGACCCAGCAGCCAGTGAAACACGACGGCATCGACGACATGCCAGACGCCGAACCCGGCGAAGGCGAGCCGCAGGATCCCCGTGGTGGTCCCGGGCCGCGCGCCGGCCGCCCTCGCGGCCACCAGCAGCACCGTGCCGGCGACGGCGAGCACATACATGAAAAGATGGAAGAGGCCGTCGGCCATGATCTGGAAGCGCAGGTCGGAACCCGCCGGATCGGCGACGCCCGAGAGAAGATGATGCCATTGCAGGATCTGATGCAGGACGATGCCGTCGAAGAAACCGCCGAGCGCGAAGCCGAGCAGCAGCCAGCCGGCTCGCGTTCTCGGGTCGAGTGTCGCGGTGATCGCGTCCATGTCAGGACCACCGGCTCCAGGCCGGGGCGTTCAGTTGCCTGGGCACCGACATGTCCGGCGGCGTGGGGTCATGGAGACCATGACGCGCCTCGAGCCAGAAGGCGGATATCAGCCCACCAACCACCGTCGTCAGAACCAGGGTCGCAGCAATTATCGCCAGCATGGACGTCGATCCTCAGCCGCGCAGGGTCGGCCGCGCGGAACCTAACAGCGGCTTCCGTGGAATGTTCCTGGCTGTCGGTTCGGTGGAGGGAACAATCAAGTTCCAGCACGGTTCGATGCTGGCGACGGACGGCTCAAGCGGAGAAGGTCATGAACGAATATACGGCGGCAGATCCGGGCGGTCTCGACAGCCATCAGCCGAGCGGCATCACCCGATGGCTGTTTTCGACCAACCACAAGGACATCGGCACACTCTATCTGGTCTTCGCTTTCATCGCGGGGGTGATCGGCATGCTCTTGTCGGTGAGCATGCGAATCGAGCTGCAGCAACCCGGGATCCAGTTTTTCCCCGGACTGGCGTCGATGATCTACGGTTACCAGGGCGACGCGGCGATCGACGCCGGCAAGCAGCTATACAACGTCTTCACGACGGCCCACGCGCTGATCATGATCTTCTACACTGTGATGCCCGCCCTGATCGGCGGCTTCGCCAACTGGATGGTTCCGATCATGATCGGCGCCCCCGACATGGCCTTCCCGCGCATGAACAACATATCGTTCTGGCTGCTGCCGCCGGCATTGATGTTGCTTTTATTGTCGATCTTCATGCCCAGCGTCCCCGGCGGCTATGGCCCTGGGACCGGCTGGTTCCTGTACCCGCCGCTGTCGACCTCCGGCCACCCCGGTCCCGCCGTGGATCTGGTCATCCTGTCTCTGCACATTGCGGGCGCCTCCTCGATCCTGGGAGCCATCAACTTCATCACCACCATCTTCAACATGCGCGCGCCGGGGATGACCCTGCACAAGATGCCCCTGTTCGTGTGGTCGATCCTCATCACCGCCTTCCTGCTGCTGCTGGCTCTGCCGGTGCTGGCCGGCGCCATCACCATGCTCCTGACCGATCGCAATTTCGGAACCACGTTCTTCGCGCCGGACGGCGGAGGCGACCCGCTGCTGTACCAGCATCTCTTCTGGTTCTTCGGCCACCCGGAAGTCTACATCATGATCCTGCCGGCGTTCGGCATCGTCAGCCAGGTGATCTCGACCTTCTCGCGAAAGCCGATCTTCGGGTATCTCGGGATGGTGTACGCAATCGTGGCGATCGGGGTGATCGGCTTCGTCGTCTGGGCCCACCATATGTACACCAGCGGGATAGGCCTCGACACGCAGCGCTACTTCACCTTCGCCACGATGGTGATAGCAGTGCCGACCGGGATTAAAGTGTTCTCGTGGATTGCAACCATGTGGGGCGGTTCGGTCAGCCTGCGGACGCCGATGCTCTGGGCCCTCGGCTTCATATTCCTGTTCACCGTAGGCGGGGTGACGGGCGTTCAACTCGCAAATGCCGGCCTCGACCGTGAACTGCACGACACATACTTCGTCGTCGCGCATTTCCACTACATACTTTCACTGGGAGCGATCTTCGGCATCTTCGCGGGCTGGTATTACTGGTTTCCGAAAATGACGGGATATCTCTACAATCCGCTTCTGGCTGGGGTCCATTTCTGGACGACCTTCGTCGGCGTGAACCTCGTCTTCTTCCCCCATCACTTCCTTGGATTGGCTGGCATGCCGCGTCGCTATGTCGACTATCCCGACGCATTCGCCGGCTGGAACATGGTGTCCTCTTATGGATCGTACCTGTCGGCCGCGAGTGTCGTGATTTTCCTCTTCGGCATCTTGGAAGCTTTCTACCGGCGAAGAGCCGCCGGCATGAACCCGTGGGGGCCAGGAGCTACCACATTGGAGTGGGAGCTGACCTCTCCACCCCCTTTCCATCAATGGGACAGGCTGCCGCAAATCAGATGAGGCCGGGTTGTCGAACTCCTTTGCGCAAGCCCAGCCCGGTTCCCCGCTGAGGCGAACTTCAGCCTGCCGGTGGCAGACGCTGGCTGCAGCAGGGAACCGGATCGCTATCTGAAGCTGATTAACAGCACAGCGAACAAGCTTGCGAGCGCGACTGACCAGCAGAACAACCAATTGGCGATCAGAAGAAGCGATTTGAGCACCGTGGCATGGCAGTAATCTTCGATGATCGATTGCATTCCAAGCCGCATGTGAACGCAGCTTACGAGAATGAAGCCAATAAGGGCTGGCGCGACATAGATCGATCCTACGACGCTGAGGACGGCGTCTCGAGGCTCACCGACCAGCATTATAACGACCGCGACGATGTAAATGACAAGGATCAACAGGGCAGCAGATGTCAGCCGCTCCAGCATGAACGTTTCGGTTCCGTGTTTCGCCGATCCAAGGCCCCGCACTCGAGCTAGCGGAGTTCTGATTGAGGGTCTGTCAGCCATGGCGTTCCCCAAAATTACTTGGTTGCCTTGCGCGCAACTCAAGCTGTTGCTGTTTCGATGCCCGGGCTGCCGGTGCCGACGGATAGTGGGCAAGCACGGTCTCCAGTCGAGCAAGGCGGGCTTTGTGGGCGTCCAGTTCGTATCCTGAACGCCATCCAATTTGCCTGGGTCTGCCATCTCTGCATAGCTCGCTTTCAAGCAGCGAGATACGAAGGCGGACCGCGTCGATCTCCTTGACGAGCGCGGCCTTCACCGATTTTCGACTCTGCATGGCTGTAGCTCCGGTGCAAGGATGGTTCCAAACCTGACGCGTCTGGAAATGTTCCCGGGTGCCGAAGGCGTGCTGAAGATTAATGCCTCAGTGCTGGACCCGCACAATGGGTCGCCATGAGCAAAGCCGGGCACTAGCTCAACGGCCGCGATGTGCCCGGCGAATGCTTGTGAAAACGAGCGAATGCCTGGCCCGCCTCGTCCCGAGAGATAAGTAGCCCTCAGAACAGCGACCGCACTTGGCCGAGATGACCAGAGGGTGTTCTTGGCGCAACATATGTTAACGGCCACTTTTGTTTCTCTCTCCTGCAAAAATATTTGGGCTGAAAGGCCGGGAACTAACCGATCCTCCGGATGTTGCGGAGTTAGTCAGGAGAAACGGACTATGTCGGACAAAGAAATTCATCGGGGCGCCTCGCGTTTTCGCCCTATCCGCGTCGTGGACGCCCGCGTGTTTCGCGGGCCGCACCTCTATAGTATGACGCCAATGGTCCAGATTCGGATCGACCTCGGAGCCCTTGAGGCGTTCCCGACAGACAAACTGCCCGGGTTTTCCGAACAAATCGTCCGACTGTTGCCCGGCCTTGCGGGCCATGGCTGCAGCTATGGCGCCGCCGGCGGCTTCGTCCGCCGCATGCAGGAAGGAACCTGGCTCGGCCACGTCGTCGAGCATGTCGCCCTGGAACTGCAGAGCATGCTCGGTCACCGGGTGACACGAGGAAAGACACGGTCGGTCAAAGGCAGTCCCGGCACTTATAACGTCATGTTCGCCTACAAGGATGAGCTTGTCGGGCTGCTCGCCGGACGCGTCGCGCTCGAACTGGTGGACAGCCTGCTGCCGGCCAATCTGCATGGTGTCGAGGGGCTCGGCGACATTGCGGAAACGCAGGGGCCATTCGAGTTCGCAGCCAGGCTGCAGCAGCTCAAGCGTCTGGCCGCCGAGCGTGCCTTGGGGCCTACGACTGCTTCCTTGGTGCGCGAGGCCGAGAGGCGGGGCATACCCGCCGCGCGGATCGACGACAGCAGCCTCGTGCTGTTTGGTCACGGAAAGCATCAGAAGCGGATCCGCGCCAGTTGCAGCGACCTCACTTCCGAGATTGCGACCGAGATCGCCTCGGACAAGGACCTGACCAAATTCCTGCTGCAACAGGCCGGCCTGCCGGTGCCACGCGGGGAGCTGGTGCGATCGGCGCAGGACGCAGTCGCGGCGGCAGCACGGCTGGGCTACCCCGTGGTCACCAAACCACTCGATGGCAATCATGGAAGCGGCGTCAACATCGGTCTGGCAACAGAAGACGAGGTCCGCTGGGGCTTCGAACAGGCGCGAGAACACAGCCGTAGCGTTATAGTCGAGCAGCATTTCGTCGGCTCGGACCACAGGATCCTGGTGATCGGCGGAAAGGTGGTGGCGCTCGCCGAGAGGGTTCCGGCCCATGTGGTCGGCGATGGCCGGAGTTCTGTCGCCGAGCTCGTCGAGGAGACGAACCGCGACCCACGAAGGGGAGAGGGCCATTCCTCGGTATTGACCCGCATCGAGATCGACGAATGTGTCGAGCATTTCCTGTCAAAATCGCAGCTCACCCTGGCGAGCGTTCCAGCGCCGGGTCAAATGGTGCTCTTGCGGCCCACCGCCAATCTCTCCACCGGTGGGACCGCGATCGACCGAACGGAAGAAATCCATCCCGAAAACGCGCTGATCGCCAGGCGGGCGGCACAGATCGTCGGCCTCGACATTGCCGGGATCGACTTCGTCTGTCCCGACATCTCACGGCCGGTGAGCGAAACCGGCGGCGGCATCATAGAGGTGAATGCCGGTCCTGGCTTTCGCATGCATCTCGAACCCTCGTCGGGGCGCGCCCGCAACGTCGCACGGCCCGTGCTCGATCTTCTCTTCAAAGGCGGCAAGGACGGCCGGATTCCGATCTTCGCGATCACGGGAACCAACGGCAAGTCGACCACTGCCCGGATGCTGGCGCACATCCTGCAGGCGAATGGGGCAACCGTCGGGCTCACCTCCACCACCGGCGTCTACTTGAACGGCGAGCGGATCATGACAGGGGACTGCTCCGGTCCGCAGAGCGCCAGGATCGTGCTGCGCGAGCCGGGTGTCGATGTCGCGGTGCTGGAATGTGCGCGCGGCGGCATCCTGCGCGAAGGGCTTGCCTTCGATGCATGCGATGTTGGCGCGGTTCTGAACGTCCACGGCGATCATCTCGGGCTGAGGGGCATCGACACGATCGAGGACCTGGCGGAGGTGAAATCGGTCGTGGTCGAGTCCGTCCGCCGCGGGGGATGGAGCATTCTCAATGCCGACGACGTCCATACGTCCGCAATGTCGCGAGATGCCGGCGGCAGGATCTGCTACTTCTCGCTGGCGAGCAGGAGCGAGTGGCCCGATTTCTTGCGCAGCCACCTGGCGGAAGGCGGCCGCGCCGTGACGCGGGAGCCCAGCAGCGACGGCTGGGACATTTTCATCCACGAGGATGGGGAATCGATGTTCCTGATGAGCGTCGACGAAATTCCCGCGACCTTCGAGGGTTCTGCCGAATTCAACGTTGCCAACAGCCTGGCAGCCGTCGCCATGGCGCATTGCCACGACGTTCCGGCGGCAACGATCCGGGCGGCGCTGGCCGAGTTTGGCACCTCGTTCGAGCAATCTCCCGGTCGCCTCAACGTCTTCGACGGGCATGGTTTCCGCACCATCGTCGACTATGCGCACAATCCGGAGGGGCTGAAGGCGCTCGGAAAGCTCGTTTCCCACATGAGGCGCGGCTATCAGCGCACGATCGGCCTGGTCGCCATACCGGGCGACCGCCGCGATTGCGACATCCGCGAGATGGGCGCGATCGCTTCGCGGATAT
The DNA here is from genome assembly GCF_040320135.1 of Mesorhizobium sp. M0772. Taxonomy (NCBI): domain Bacteria; kingdom Pseudomonadati; phylum Pseudomonadota; class Alphaproteobacteria; order Hyphomicrobiales; family Phyllobacteriaceae; genus Mesorhizobium; species Mesorhizobium sp. M0772. The sequence goes on from NZ_JAMYPB010000019.1 coordinate 55,390, forward strand.
TCGACGTCATCGTCTTCAAGGAGGATGAGCAGGAGCTGCGCGGCCGAGCCCCCGGAGCGATCGCCGGCTTGCTGCGGGAAGGTGCCTTGAACGCCGGCTGCGCCCCAGGCCGCATACACGCCGTCTGTCCCGAGAAGGAGGCCGTCGACGTGTGTCTCCGGCTTGCTCGGGAGAACGACCTTGTCGTGCTCACCGTCGACGACGTTGAAGTCGTGTGGCGGCAGGTAACCGGCTTCGGAGGCGCGACGCCTTCGAGGGGAGGGCCCGATCAGACCCATATTCGCCATCTGAGGGCTGGCTGATGTGGTCGCTGATCCTGCACGGCGGCGCCAAGGAGATCGATCCGCAAGAGGAGGAGGCGCATCGCAACGGATGCATCGAGGCACTCGAGGCAGGTCGGGCCGTCCTGGCCGGCGGCGGAACGGCGGTCGATGCCGTGGAAGCGGCCGGTCGCATCCTCGAGGCGGACCCGACGTTCAATGCGGGATATGGAAGTGCCCTCAATTCGGACGGCGAGGTCGAGATGTGCGCTGGCCTGATGGAGGGCAGGGACTTCAATGTAGGTGCCGTCGCAGTGATCAAGGGCGTGCGCCATCCAATCAGTGTCGCGAAGGCCATGCTGCATGAGGAGCCGATCCTGCTGGCGTCGGAGGGGGCCCGGCGTTTCGCCGCCGACAAGCAGCTGGAGCTTTGCGATCCGGCGGATTTGATCACGCCGCAGCAGCGCGACGCCTCCAGCAAGTCGGAGGCGAAGGATACGATCGGTGTGGTTGCCCTGGATCAGTACGGGGACATCGCCGTCGGCACTTCGACCGGCGGACTGGACGGCAGTGCTCCGGGTCGTGTGGGGGATTCTCCGCAACCCGGTTGCGGCTACTATGCCGACAACCAATTGGGAGCCGTCGCCTTCTCGGGAGACGGTGAGCATATTGCGCGAAAGGCTCTCGCGGCCCGTGTCATGCAGGCACTCTCGGCGCGGCAGGCATTGTCCTCGGGGCAGGCTGAAGGCGGCCTGGAGCAGGTGCTGTATCCCGCGCTCAAGGAAGTCGAGGCGATCGGCGGCGAAGCCGGAGCCATCGTGCTTACCGCGACCGGCGTGTCTGGATGGGCGCATAACAGCAGGGAGTTCGCAGTCGCATTCATGACCAGCGAGGACAACCACCCACACGTTTTCCTGCGCAAGAAAGACGTGGACAAATGACCGACAAGAAGAAAAAACGATCCTCGAACGGTAAAGCCGGAACGCTCGTCATCATCGGCGGCCACGAGGACCATGATGGCGATCGTGTCATCTTGAAGGAGGTGGCGAGCCTGGTTCCGAACGGCCGCCTGGTGCTTGCCACCATCGCGTCTCATGAGCCGGATGGCTATCTCGAGAAGTATCAGAGGTCCTTCGGTGAGCTGGGCATCAAGGATGTCATCGAGCTCTACGTCAACGACCGCCTCGAGGCAGCTCATGAAAAGAAAATAAGTGCGCTCGCAGACGTGAGTGCGGTGTTCTTCTCCGGGGGCGACCAGCTCCGGATCACCAGCCAGATCGGCGACACGCCCATCGACGAGCGGGTGCACGAAATCTATGAAGCCGGAGGCGTCATTGCCGGCACCTCCGCGGGCGCGTCGGTCATGAGCGACACAATGATGGTGAAGGGGCCGAACGCAGCGTCCTTTCGGATCGGCCACATTCGCATGGCGCCGGGACTGGGCCTGCTGCCGAACGTCATTATCGACCAGCACTTTGCGGAACGTGGCCGCATTGGGCGGCTCATCGGGGCGGTGTCGCAGAACCCGCGCGTCCTCGGCATCGGCATTGATGAAGACACCGCGATCGTGGTGAAGGGCGAGATGTTCAAGGTCATTGGCAGCGGCGCTGTCTATCTGGTCGACGCAGCCGGCGTGACCCATTCCAACATCGCGGAAGGTGAGCCTGATGCCGCCCTTTCGATTCATGATCTGAGGGTTCACGTGCTGAGCTCAGGCGATGCGTTCGATCTCGCGCTGCGACGGCCGGTGGGGCTTCCGTAAGACTTCGCCGCACTCAAGTTGATGGTGTGGCGCGGTCCGCGTGCCGGGCCCTCGAGCAGTGCCGATCCACGCGCGAAAACCGCTATCCGTGAGGCTGTTCTCCCATTTGAAGCCGCCACCAGGATGGTCGCATTGTTGCGAACACGGCAGGATTACAGACGGCCTCTCGTCGGCTCGAATCCCGCAAAGCTGAAGACCTTCGCTCACCCGGCGTTCTGCCGAGCTAGCCCCGGCGGCGACTTGCCTGAATGGCAGCAAAGGTTACCGGACGAAACCCCCATGCGTCGACGCCGACATCATGCTGGCGCGTCATCGGCTTCAGACGACCGTGCGAATGACCGTGCAGGTTTACCGATCTCTTGCCGATCTGGTTCCAGGTGCGAAAAGGATAGTGACACAGAACCAGCAAGCGGCCCTCGACAAGAAGCTCCATGTAGTGGTGCACGCTCGCCCAGGCCGGGTCGCCAATGGTGGCAGCGCCATCATTGTTGCCAATTATCAGGTGCTTGGACCCGTTAAGAGACGACAGCAGTGAAGAGACGGTCTCGGCTGGACCCTTGGCGAAATCGCCGAGGTGCCAGACCTCGTCGTTCGGGCCAACCGTTTCGTTCCAAAACGCAACCAGCGCCTGGTCATGCTCGACCAACGAGGCGAAGGGACGCCGGTCGAGGCGCAGAATGCGCGGATCGTTGAAATGCGTATCGGAAGTGAAGAAGATCATGCGCCGCGGCCGGCTGCGATGCGCGATTGGCGGTCACCTCTAACGGCCGGAGCGCTCTTCGGCTTCATCGTCGATCCCGATCGGGGCTTCCCTGAGCATCTTGAGTGCCTCTTCCTTCGTAAGGCCGCACTTGCGCGCGAAGTAGAGCGCCTCGATCGCCTTTTCGCGATCCGCCGTAGATTTTGCGTGCTGTTTGGGCTTTTTGCCCATCGTTCTCTGCCACCTTCCGAGGCCACCAAACCATCACAGTGCCGCGTTGTTCCCGTGCATGGGCTGACCTGCCGGACTGCGCGAATGCCGATGTCGCCGACACCGCGCGAGCCCCCGGACAGCGCGTATATCAGCCGGCTCGCGACAACGGTGGAGCGACTCCAACCCCGACAGCGTGAATTCAAACGAAAGCCCGCGCCGTGGGAGGGGCCGGCGCGGGCGATCGGGCTACCGATCTTGCAGCGCGGGGGTCGACCGCTGCATGGCTCGAACTGTGCAAGCGAGCATTTGTTCCGGGCCGCATGCAAAGCATCGGCGTTTCATTGCAATTCTGGGGGACACAACCAGCATTTCGCTTCAGTCCGCCGCCGATGTGGGAGGATGAATACCGCCTTGCGCTAATTCGTCCGCCCTGGACACGAAACCAACCGCGCATTGAGCGCGTAGCTTCGGCGATTTAAAAACACCTGCACTGGAATATTTCCGGGCGCATGGAACATCTCCGGCCGCTGATGTTTAGGCCGGAATGACGATGATCTCTGTTCTTACAATGATTTACTCTCTCGCCATCTTTATCGGCGCGAAGCGGCGCAACCTCTTGGTGAATGCGAAACTCGATAGAGTTTTGCGCAATATGGCTGGCGCAGAACTGAATCAACGTGGCCAGTAAACCGCAACACCGCCGGTTCCAGTTCACAGCCAGTGTCCTCGCGGCCGCTACCTCGGTTCGGGTGGCAAGCGGCTCGGCAGGACTGCAAGGGCCGCCCCCTCTGGGCTGGCTGGTGCGTGGTCGATCCGATTTCGTCGATGAGGGCGGAGCACGATGCTCCCGCAGTGCGCCGTGCTGGCTCGAATTGCGGGGCCGCGTCCACGATCCGCTCACGGGGCACGCACCTTTAGGTCCGGCCCACGCGAGTGGCTTCGGAGGACCTATCCATGAACGATGATGATCCTATAAATTCGCTCGCCAATGCAATTCGTCATCGCAGCGCAATTTTGTTTGTGGGGGCGGGGGTATCGATCAGCGTCGGACTTCCGTCTTGGGAGAAGCTCATCGAGCGAATGGCAAAGGAGCTCGGCGTCGACGATGAATTTTCCACGCGACGCGATCGTTTTCAGACCTTGGCCGAATACTATCGGATCAAGCATGGCAGCATCGGACCACTTCGCAGTTGGATGGACAGAAACTGGTCTGTCGCCAAGGAACGGATCGAGAAATCGGAATTGCACCGTCTCATCGTGACGCTCGATTTTCCCGTCATCTATACGACGAACTATGACCGGAACCTGGAACTCGCTTTTGAAATCCACGGTCGAGAGTACGTGAAAGTGGCCAACGCACGGCACGTTGCGCAGGCCCGTCGAGGCATAACGCACATCGTGAAATTTCACGGCGACTTTGACGAGGACTCTTCCCTTGTCCTCACCGAAACCGACTATCTTGACCGCCTGTCCTTCAATTCTCCCCTTGATGTCCGCTTTCGCTCCGACGCTCTCGGCAGCACGATCCTGTTCATTGGCTATAGCCTCTCCGATCCAAACATCCGGCTGCTGTTGCACCGGCTTTGGCAAACCTGGCACCGGTCTGGATATGAGAAAGATCGTCCCCCTTCGTTCATCTTCATGCCCAGCCGCAACCCTGTGGAGGAGGCCGTGCTTGGGCGCTGGGGTATTTCGGTGCTCGTTGGCGCAGGTGATGATCCTGAAGCCGGTCTGACGGATTTCCTCAGGCGTTTGGTGGAAGCGGTCGCGGTGACCTGAGGCGCGCTCCCCAGTGGACCGTGGTTGGGTTTTCGCAGGTGCGCGGTGACCGACGAACCGGGCGGTGGCCGACAGGCGCCAGATCGGCGACTGTTGGAGCCACGACTTCCACAATCAATCCCGCAGCGATCATCTTGGCGTGAAGTCGATCTCCGGCGTCAATTGCCGGCAATATGCACAAACCAGGTCAATCGTCGTTTGCACATCATCCAAGCAAACAACTTCGGACGGGGTATGCATGTAACGCAAAGGCACGGAGAGCACCCCACTTGCGACGCCGCCGCGGTTCTGCTGCATGACACGCGCGTCGGTAGGGCTTGAGCTGCCCACCGCCTGAAACTGATAAGGCAGGCCCTCTTTCTCGGCCACCGACTTCAGCAGATTGAACACCACCGGGTTGGTGTTCGCGCCTTGAGTGATTGCCGGCCCTTTCCCAAGGTCCAGTTTGCCCTGATCCTCGGCGCGAGCGCGCGGATAGTCCATCGCCACGCCCATATCGATTGCGAGGCCGGTTCGAGGCGCGATATTGAACGCCGAGGTCATCGCGCCTCGGGAACCGATTTCCTCTTGAACCGTACCCAGGATATAGAGCCCCACGCCGGGGTGAACGCCTCCCTCCTCAGAGAGGCAGCGCAGCACCTCGGCGCCGATGAGGAGGCCGACCTTGTTGTCGAACGCTCGTCCGACAGCAAGGTTGCCCTGGAGCGCTGCAAACTCGCCATGGATAGTCACCGCGCTGCCGACCTCTACGACCTTCAACGCTTCCTCTCGCGAACTCGCGCCGATATCGATCCACAGTTCCATCAGCGAGGGTGTTTGAGACGTGTCAGAGGCTTTGAAGGTCTGGATTGCTTTGCGACCCACGACCCCCAGGATCGGCTCTTTGCCGTGCACCCAGACACGCTGGCCGATTTCAGTGGCAACGTCCGTTCCACCTATGGTGCTGAAGAACAGAAAACCGTCATCGTCGATGTAGTGGACGATGAAGCCGACCTCATCCATGTGCCCGGCATACATGAAGCGCATAGACGCCTCAGGATTGATGATCGCTGTGACATTGCCCATGACGTCCGTCGTCAACCTGTGGGCATACGGACGAACATACTCGCGGAAAAGCTCCGCTACAGGTTGCTCAAAGCCGCTCGGCGACGGGGTCGCCACAATTTTCTTCAAGAACTTGAGTGATTCATCGCGCATGAAGCTGACTTTCACAGTTCATGGGTGGAGGGCCATTCGAGCATGGTCATACTCGTCGGGCTTCGCGCCAATTTTGGCCTTCTTCGGTGCGATCGCCCGCGAATTGGTCAGCCCAAGGCAGGTTGTGGAGCCAGGCTTCGCGCCGGGGGGTCCAAAGCTCGTATGCCGGGAGAAGGTCGTTTGGCGCATCATCGAGAGTGCCGATCATGATCTCGGCTTCGTCGTCGCGGAGGTTCACCACGCGCGACCCGCATGCCGGACAAAAACCTCTGCCGTTGAATGCAACAAGCTCGCCCTTGCACTGGTAAGCCGACCGCGGCCACACGGCAAAGGCACTGTAGGTGCTGCCGCTGGTTCTCTTGCAATCCTGGCAATGACACAAGCCAACGCGCAACGGCGCGCCGGTGACAACATACCTCACAGACCCGCAAAGACAGCCGCCGGTCCGCTCTATCTTTTCAACCTTGCCGTTCATGGTCGCCGGAGCCATGAGTGAGGGAAGCGTGTTGGACTCGGCTCTGCCGTTTGCATCCGAGGCGTCAAGTTAATCGGCAATGTCTTCAACAAGGCCCAACTCCAAAGCTCTGGCTGCCATCAGGTAGCAGTTGGTCAAGGCATGGTCGCGCAGCTCTTCCAGCGATGTTCGAGAACCTTGGACGAGATCGGCGAACCCTTCATTCTCGAGTCGCTCTGCCGTTTCCAACAGCGCAAGTTGTTCGCGAACGATCTGAAGACAGCTTCGAATTGGTCCATTCAGAACCAAGTCTTTCTCAAGCCTTCTTTCATGAATCAGCAGGACTGCTTGCGGGCAAAGGAACCTGCAGGCTTTCGGGAAAGCGGCAAGGACCGTTACCCCGGCAGAGTAAACCGTATTCTTGCCAATGATGTAGCCGTTGCGGCCCGAGTGTTTCAGAAAAAGCTTGAACTCTAGAGCTAGACGTCGCGCGCCGTCGGCGTCGCCTCCGGGCGTGTCGATTTCAACGTAGAGATCGTCTTCCCCGGAACGCACGGCTTTCAAATCGTCCAAGGCTTTGGTGACGACAGTGTCATCAATCAAGCCGTGTATACGCAAGTTTGGATCGAACAAAAGCCGGTGAAGGTCTGGAGCGGGCGGCGGGGAGACGGTGTGTTCGGCTGACTGGGGCAACAGATCCATATAGACATCCTCACTATGGGGGCCGAACTTAGTTGGTACCCTTTTGTTCCCTTGAGGGAGTTCGAGCGGCGGTGATCACGACCGCGTCTCTCTGCGGCTGTTGAGCTCCCTCTTGCATTGCAGATCGTTTTCGCACCAGGCCCGGTAGAGGCACCTCAGCCGCTGGGTTGGCTCCATGGGCATATCGGGCATTTGCCGGAGCTGACGCAGTCGCTTTGCTGACTTCTGCCACGTCCGGGACCAGTCCTGTGGACGGTTGAACTCGACGGCCTCAATGGTTCCCGGCTGCTGCCTTCCGGACCCCCGCGGTCGGGCTGTTTTTCCTGGCCGTGCCATTTTTCCGGGGGGCTGAAACAAACAGCTTTGTTGGCAGTTCTAGCGTCCGGAGCACCGGCTCCGCGCGGCGCGGCCGAGCGGCCGGGGCTGTCCGGCAGGAGGTCCAGCAATGTCTCACGATATGCAAAGACGATTTGCAACGCGCTTGATCGCGGTTGCGCTGATGCTCTCGGCCAGTGGCGTGGCGCCTGTCCTGGCCCAGGATACCCCGACCGACTTCACGGCGATCATTCAGCAGAAATTGCCGGCCGTGGTCGCGATCACGACCCGGGAGGTTGTCCAGGAACAGACGACGGCGGGCGACTTTACAAGTCCGTTCGACGGCCAGGGCCTCGGACCCGTTCAGCCACAGGTGAGGGAGGCGCTTGGCTCCGGATTTGTGATCAGTCCCGACGGCTACATCGTCACCAACAACCATGTCGTTGCCGATGCGACAGAGATCCATGTCGTATTTTCCGACAAGGAAACGGCGCCGGCGCAATTGGTCGGCCGTGACCCCGCCACCGATATAGCGGTGCTGAAGGTCGACCCGCGGCCCAACATGACCACGACCAAATGGGGTGACTCGGATGCAATGCAGCCGGGCGCATGGACAATCGCGATCGGCAGTCCCTTCGGACTCGGAGGGACAGTCACTGTCGGCGTTCTGTCGGCCCGCTCGCGAGACATTCAAGCCGGGCCGTACGACGATTTTCTCCAGACGGACGCGTCGATCAATCGAGGCAACTCGGGCGGTCCGCTGTTCAACGCACGTGGCGAGGTGATCGGCGTCAACACCGCCATTGTCTCGCCGTCGGGCGGCAGCATCGGGATCGGATTTGCGGTGCCATCGCGCACCGCCCAGAGCATCGCCGACCAGTTGATTAGAACCGGCCGGATCGAGCGTGGCTTCATCGGGGTCCGCCTGCAGGACATCACGCCGTCGCTGGCTGAGGCCCTCGGGATGAAGGATGACAAGGGCGCGCTGGTTGCTTCGGTCGAGCCCGGCAGCCCGGCGGAGAAAGCCGGCTTGAAGCCGGGTGACGTGATCACCCGGTTCAACGGCAAGGGCATTGAGGGTGTCCATGACCTCACGCTTGCGACGGCTAGCCAGAAGCCTGGCAGCAAGGCCACTCTGACACGGAGTAACGGCGGCAAGGACCAGGAGATCGCGCTTGTCATCGGTGAGCGCAAGGATGCGGAGGTGAAGACCGGCGCTGTTCCCGACAAGAGGTCGGCGGCCGAAGGCCTCGGCCTATCGCTCAGCCAGATTCCGGATCAGGCGCGTCAGCAGCTCGGCATCAAATCAGGAACGACCGGCGTCTTCGTCGTGGAAGTGGTTCCCGATGGCCTTGCCGCCCGGAGCGGATTGCAGCCGGGCGATGTCATCATATCGGCCAACAATCGCCGCGTGACGGAGCCTTCGGACATCGTCGAGGAGTGGGCGAACTCTCGCCGGCAGAGCAAGCCCATCCTGTTTCGGCTGGAAAGGCAGGGGCAGTCCGTGTTCGTGGCGGTCGCCGGGAAATGACCGTCTCCAGGACGACCATGTGACTGCACCACGATCCGCTTGCGGATCCCGCTCCAAGGGTGTCGGACCCCAGGTGCACCGGGGAAGCATCGCCGCAGAAAGTCTGCGGGATGCGCTCATTGGGCCGGGTGCGCAACGCGCACTGATTCTGCAGCGCCAGAGCTCTTTTGAGCTCATCGTGCTCGAAGGCGCTCGCCATCCTCAGGCAGTTTCGCGCCTTGCCGTAAGCCGTGCCTGGAGAAGGACGACGACGAGCAAAAACAGCCCGCGGATCACCGACTGCCAGTAGGCTGACAGCGAAATCCAACCCATGCCGTTTTCGAAGTTCAGGACGTTGAAAAGGATCCCGAGCAACAGCACGCCGGCCAGCGTGGTCAACACCGAGCCCGAGCCGCCGGTCAGCAGCGTCCCGCCCACGACCACGGCTGCGATGGCAAACAGCTCCCAGCCGACGCCCTCGATCGGCTGGCCTGCGCCGAACTGAGAAGCGAGGACGACGCCGGCGAGCCCGGCCAGGCACCCGCTTGCGACATAGACGAGAAATTTGACGCGGTCAGTGCGCAGCCCCATCAGCCGCGAGGCATCCTCGCCACCGCCGATGGCCAGCACCGTCCGTCCCGTGCTGGTGTAGTTCAGGACCACTGAGCCGACGGCATAGGCAACCAGGGCGATGACTGCCGGAATCGGGAAAATCCAGAAATTCCCTTGGCCGATGGCGGTGAAGCCCGAATCATAAGACACCGAAACGGTCTGGTTGCCGGCCAGAAGCAGCGCCGAGCCGCTTGCGGCCAGCATGGTGGCAAGCGTGGCGATGAATGGCATCAGGTTTCCGCGCGTAACCAGGAGCGCGTTGATCAGCCCGGCTGCCAGGCCCGCGCCAACGCCCGCTGCAAGGCCTGCTACGATGCCGTGCGGGCTCGCCAGGGCGGAAGCGACGCTGCCCAAGGCGGCGACGGAGCCGACGGACAGGTCTATGCCGCCGGTCATGATCACGAAGCACATGCCGAGCGCGACGAGCGCGAACATCGAGTTGTAGCGCAGAACGCTCATCACGTTGAAGAGGCCGAGGAAGCGGTCGTAGCGCAGGAATCCGAACAGGACGAGGGCTGCAAGCGCGATGACGACACCGTAGGTGCCGATGATGCGAACCAGTCTGGCGCTGTTCATGAATTACACCCGGTGTTGCTGCTGCAGCCAGACGGCGAATGCGATGATGCCGGCCTTGACGACGAGCGCAGCGGCGTCGGGCACGCCATTGGCAAGCAGCGTGTAGCGCACCAACTGGATGGTCAGTGCGCCCAGCAGGGTGCCGATGATTGTGGCCTTTCCACCACTCAACAACGTGCCGCCCACCGCGACCGCCGCGATGGCGTCGAGTTCCATGCCCAGCCCCACGAGATTGGCGTCGCTGGAGGAGTTGATCGCAATGACGACGAGACCGGCTAGCCCCGCGCACAGGCCGCTGATCGCATAGACGGCGAGCTTGATCCTCGATACGGCGATGCCGGCCAGTTCAGAGGCCTTTTCATTGCCGCCGACAGCCAGGATGCTTCGCCCGAACACCGTGCGGTGAAGGGCCCAAGCGGCCGCCGCAACCAGCACGGCCATGATGATGACCTGCGCGGGAATGCCGAGCGGGCGGGCAAGTCCGATCCACTGGAATTGCGGCACGCGGAAGGTCTGCAGATTGCCGTTGGTCATAACCTGCGCGATCCCGCGCCCGGCGATGAACAGCACGAGCGTTGCGACGATCGGTTGGATGCGGAAGCGCGAGACCAACCAGCCGTTGAACAACCCGAACAGGCCGGCGACGAGGATCGAGGCAACCATCGCGACGGCTACCGCCAGATAGATGTTTCCGACCGGGAAGATCGTGCCCATGAAGATCATCGGCGCCAATGCGCCGGAGATCGCCATCAGCGAACCAACCGACAGGTCGATGCCGCCGGTGGCGATCACCAGGGTCATCCCCACCGCGACGATCACAATCGTGCAGACCTGGGTCAGGTTGACGTTGAGTGTCTGCAGCGTCGCGAAATTGCGCGTATAGGCAAGGTTGAAGACGACCAGCAGCACAAGCGCGATCACCGTGCCGTAGCGCGCCAGGAAACCGAACACATCAAAGCGGCGGTTTCCAGCGTCGTTGGCTGCGGATGGTGTGGCCAGATCGCTCACGCTGCCTCCTTCGCCGCGCCGCCATGCGCCATCGCCGCGAGCACGTCCTCCTCGTTGGCTGCCTGGCCTTCCAGTTCGGCCACCCTCACTCCTTCGCGCAGCACGAATATGCGGTCGGCTCCTTCCATCACTTCCTCGAGTTCCGAGGAGATCATCAGCACGCCGAGCCCGCCATCGGCAAGCTTGCGGATGAGGCGCTGGATCTCGGCCTTGGCCCCGACATCGATGCCGCGCGTCGGCTCATCGAGAATGAGCAGCTTCGGGTTCATTGCCAGCCAGCGGGCAAGCAGCACCTTTTGCTGGTTCCCGCCCGACAACTCGCGGACCTTCTGGTTAGGCCCCGAGCATTTGATGTCGAGTTCACGAATGAAGCGCTCGACGATCTCCTTCTGCCGGGCCTCGTTCAGGATGCCATTGCGGCTGATTTTCGGCAGCAGTGCCAGTGTTATGTTCTCCGCGACGGTCATTTCCGGCACGATGCCCTCGGCCTTGCGGTCCTCGGTGCAGAAGCCCATCCCTGCGGCGATGGCATCAGCGGCACGTGCGGGATGGTAGGACGCGCCTTCCATCGTCATCTCGCCTGCGCTCCGGCGGTCGGCGCCGAATACGAGGCGGGCTGTTTCGGTGCGGCCGGCGCCGAGCAAGCCGGCAAAGCCGGCGATCTCGCCGCGGCGCAGGTCGAAGCTCACGTCACGCACCAACTGGCCGGCCGCCAGCCCTTGCGCGGTAAACAGCACATCACCGATCCTCGACCGATCGCGTTCGCCGAACGCGGTCGCATGGCCTTCGACGGCTGCGACGTCGCGGCCGAGCATGGCCGCGACCAGCTCCAGCTTGCCGATGTCGCTCATCGCCGCGCTTCGCACCGTGCGGCCGTCACGCATGATCGTGACCCGGTCGCAGACCTCGTACAACTCGTCGAGCTTGTGGCTGACGAACAGAACGGAGACGCCGTCGGCCTTGAGCTGACGGATAACGCTGAACAAGACCGAGACTTCACGCTCGTCCAGCGAGGAGGTCGGCTCATCCATGATCACGAGGCGGGCGGAAAAGCCGATGGCGCGGGCGATCGCCACCATCTGCTGCGTGGCGGTGTTGAAATCGCTGAGCGGGCGGCGCACGTCGATGCCGATCGAGAAGCGGCTGAGCAGGCGCTCGGCTTCCGCATGCATCGCGCTCCAGTCGAGCAGGCCGCGGCGGCGCTTCTCGCGTCCAAGGCAGATGTTCTCGGTCACCGAGCGCAGCGGTACGAGATTGATCTCCTGGTAGATGGTGCTGATGCCGCTGACCTGCGCCTGATGCGGAGACCCAACTTCGAACGGCTTCCGTTCGAACAGCACCTGCCCCGCATCCCGGCGGTAATAGCCGGTGAGCACCTTGATAAGTGTCGATTTGCCCGCACCGTTCTGGCCGATGAGTGCGTGGATCTCGCCCGGAAGAACCTGGAGCGAGGCATCGGCCAGGGCAGGGATGCCGGCAAAACGCTTCTGGATGTCACGCATGTCCAGGAGCAGCGCGGCTTGGTCCGGCTGAGCGGTCATCGTCAAACTCCCAAACCCTACCCGCCGAAGCGGGTAGGGCAACTGGAAAGAAAGTGGATATCAGAACGCAATATCGAAGTCTTTCTTCGCGTTCGTGGCGTCGAAGAAGGCATCCTCGTTCTTGATGAACGGCGGGATCTTCTTGCCGGCCGCATAGTCGGCCATCGTAGCGAAGGCCTTCGGCCCGAACAGCGGGCTGCAAGCGCAGATAGCGCCGATCTTGCCGTCAATGATCGCCTGGACGCCTTCCTTCTCGCCGTCGATCGACAAGATCAGCACATCCTTGCCCGGGGTCTTGCCGGCTGCTTCCAGAGCGGCGATGGCGCCCAGCGCCATCTCATCATTATGCGCGTAGATGATATCCGCATCAGGGTGCGCCTGAAGCAGCGTCTCGGCGACCTGCCGGCCCTTGTCACGGGCGAAGTCGCCGGACTGCGACGCCAGGATGGTGAACTGCGAGTGCTTGGCGATGAAATCGTCGAAGCCTTTCTTGCGGTCGGTAGCGGCCGAGGCTCCGGTCGTGCCTTCCAGCTCGATGATCTTCGACTTGCCATTGGCGTTCTTGACCAGCCATTCGCCGACGCGGGTCGCCTCCTCGATGAAATCCGAACCGATGAAGCAGACATAATCCTCGCCCGGCTTGGCCATGGTGTGATCAACGTCGCGGTCGACCAGAAACACCGGTATGCCGGCATCGCGCGCGGCAAGAATGACCGGCACCAGGGGCTTGTCTTCGCGGGGCGGCAGGAAGATTGCGTCGACGCCCTGCGCGATCATCGAGTTCACGTCGGAGGCCTGCTTGGCCGACGAACCCGCGGCATCCGTGTAGACCAGCTGATGGCCAAGCTTGGCGGCTTCGTCCTGCATGCTCTTGGTCTCGGCAAGACGCCACGGATTGTTGCTTTCCGTCTGGGCGAAACCGACCTTGTACTTGTCCTTCTTGGCGAGCGGCGGGAGCGCCGCGAAGGCGCGTGAGCCGAGTGTCAGCGCGACCGCGCCGGCGGCGGAGCCAACCAGTAGTTTTCGACGGGTAATGATCATGCTCTTTCCTCCTTTATTGTCGCTTTCAGCGACTGTGTAATTTCCTCACGATATCGGCCCAGACGGCGTCGGCGATGACGCCGTCGGGAAGCTGGATGAGGCGCTATGCCGCCTCCAAAATAAAGTCGGCGCAGCGGTCGCCCAGCATCATGGCGGGCGCCGCCGTATTGCCGGCATTGATGTTGGGGCAGGCCGACATGTCGGCAACCCGCAGATTGTCTATTCCGCGCACGCGCAGCGCCGCGTCCAGCACCGCCATCCGGTCGCTGTCCGAGCCCATCCGGCATGTCCCGGCCGGATGGTAGTTGGTCTTCACAAAGCGCTTGCAATGCTTTGTCATGGCTTCGTCGCTGAGATCATCCTGGCCTGGCACGGCAATGGCCTTGACCCGATCGGCGAGCGGCTTGGTCTGAAAAGCCTGCAGGAAATAACGCTGGCCGCAGATCATTTCCCTCATGTCGTCGGGATGTTTAAGGAGGTTCGGCGAAACGATCGGCATGTCCTTCGGATCCGCCGAACGCAGCCTTACGAAACCGCGCGACTTTGGCTTCACCACCACTGTCGTCACGGTAAGCCCATAGGTGTTCTCGACCAAGGTCAGGATATCGCGGTCCAGATAGACGTGCGGCACGCAGAAGGCCTGGATCGTCGGTTCGCCCTCGGGATCGGCCGGATTGACGAAGGCTCCGGCCTCCACCCCCGCTGACAGGATCGTGCCGGTGCCGAAGAGCTTGAAATGCAGGCCGTTCCTGATCATCCTCCAGCCTTGGCCCTGCCTGAAATAGCCGTATGGGCCGTTTGCGGTGGCGATGATCGGCACCTCCGGATGGTCGATCAGGTTTTCGCCGACCCCGGGCAGGTCGGCGACGCAGGAAATGCCGTGCCCGGCAAGCGCCTCGGCGGGGCCGATGCCGGACAGCATGAGCAGTTTCGGCGAGACGAGGGCACCGGACGAGACGATCACGTCGGCATCTGCATGGACGGTATGCTCGGCGCCCGACGCATCCGAATAGACGACGCCGGTGACCCGACCGTTTTCGATCAGCAGCCGGCTGACTGTGCAATTGAGTTTCAGCGTCAGCTTGGGATCATTCGTCAGCGGCTCGATGAAGGCATAGGCGGCGCTGCTTCGCTTTCCCTGCCGGTTCATGAACTGGTAGAAGCCGACCCCGCGCTGCGACGGTCCGTTGAAGTCATGGTTGTACGGCAATCCAAGGCCTTGGACGGCCTGGACGAACCAACGGGAAACATCATCGATGTGGCCTGGATCCGAGACCAGCAGCGGACCTTCGCTTCCATGCAGTTCGCCGCCGAGGCGGTTGTTTCCCTCCATGCCGGTGAAATGCGGCAGCACCGCCTGCCAGTTCCAGCGTACGCCGGCATTGTTGCCGCGCAGCAGCTCGTCCCACTCCTCATAATCGGCCGAGCGGCCTCGCATGTAGACCTGGGCGTTGACCGAGGTGCCGCCGCCCAGCACGTTGCCTTGCGAGATTTCATGGACGCGCCCGTCGAGATGGGCCTGCGGCTCGGTGCGGTGATAGCGCATGAATTTCGAGCCGTTGATCATCTTGAAGATGCCGGGCGGCATGTCGAGCAAGGGGTGATGATGGGAATGGCCGGCCTCCAGCAGCAGGGTTCGCCGTCCGGCTTTGACAAGCCTTGCCGCCGCGACGCAGCCGGCTGCTCCGCCGCCCACCACGATATGGTCGTAGGACTGCGTCATGCTTCCGGCGCCTCACGGCTTTCGAATGTACCGCGGACATACTCCCAGGCCGCCGAGAGGTGGTTGAGCAGCGCCCGCTCGGCGCCGTCAGGATCTCGCTCAATGATGGCCGTGCAGATTTCACGATGGCTGAGGAAATTCACGCGGTTGCGCTCGGGCGACCGTGGCATGCGCATCCAATGCGGCGACAGCCAGGCGGTAAATGCCTTGTGCACGACAGGCAGCACCGGGTTGCGCGCGATATCATAGAGCGCTGCGTGGAACGCCACGTCCGTCGCATAGAATTTCTCGGAATCCGGGATCGCCGCCTCGTTCATCGCCAGCGCCGCCCTCAGGGCTGCGATGTCATCCTTGCGGGCATGGATGGCGGCGTTGCGCGCCAGCGACGCCTCGAGGAAGACGCGCATGTCGTAGAGGTTCTTCACGCCCGCCTGGTCGCTCAGCAGATGTCCTACGATGCCGTCGAGGGCGCCGAGCGCGGCATCCAGGCCAGGCCGGCGCGCCACGGGCCGGAACCGCGGACGCGCTTCCACCAGGCCGCGGCTGGCCAGGCGCGCAATCGCCTCACGCACAACGCCCCGGCCTACACCATACTCGATCATCAGTTCGCGCTCGGCCGGCAGGTAGCTGCCGTCGCCAAGCCTTCCGGACGTGATGTCGGCCTCTATGCCGGCCACCATCGCGTCGGCCGCGCGGGCGGCGAGAATAGCCGCGGGCATCTCAGGACGCTCTTCCGTATCCAGCAAGCCTTTTTCCTCCCAGATGGTCCTGTTATTAGAAGGTAAATCGGACCAAAGCACAAGCGGATTGATGCTTTTGTAGGACCAAAAATGACTGATTGGCTTCAGAATCGCTGAAAGATGAGCCACATTGTTGCCAGTCAGCGCTGCCGGTGCAATTATGGTCCGATGAAAAAGCCTGAATGGAGCGCAGCATGAGCCGCACCGAAATCAAGGAAGCCGAGACCCGGCTGTTCCGGGTCCCACTGCGTGAGGTGATGACCGATGCCAAGCACGGCGCGCACACGCATTTCGAGCTGGTCACCGTCACGCTGAGGCTTGCCGACGGCACCGAGGGCACAGGCTACACCTACACCGGCGGCAGGGGCGGCTATGCGATCAAGGCAATGATCGATCACGACCTCGCGCCGTTCCTCAAGGCACGCGACGCAACGCAAATCGACACGATCTACGACGGCATGCTCTGGCACATCCACTATGTCGGGCGCGGCGGCATCGCTTCTTTCGCGATCTCGGCGATCGACATCGCATTATGGGACCTCAAGGGCCGGCGTAGCGGCCTGCCGCTTTGGCAGATGGCGGGCGGGGCCGGGAAGAGCGCCAAGGCCTATCGCGGCGGCATCGACCTAAACTTTACCCTCGATCAGCTTTTGGCCAGCATCGATTCCTATCTCAATGCCGGCTTCACCGGGGTGAAGATCAAGGTCGGCAAGGACGACCTGGCCGAGGATGTGGCCCGGGTGAAGGCAGTCCGCGAGCGCATCGGCCCTCATGTCACCTTTATGGTTGACGCCAACTACGCGCTCGACGTCCCGCGAGCGATCGAGGCAGCGAGAGCATTCGCCGCCTACGATCTGCTGTGGTTTGAGGAGCCCATCATACCCGACGACTATGAGGGTTACGCCAGCATTGCCAAGGCGACCGGAATGCCCCTGGCAATGGGAGAAAACCTGCATGTCATCGAGGAGTTCGAGCATGCCTTCGCTTGGTCGAATCTCGCCTACATCCAACCCGACGCCTCCAACTGCGGCGGGGTCACCGGCTGGCTGCGCGTGGCAGCGCTCTCACGCAAGGCTGGCATTCCGGTCTGCAGTCACGGGATGCAGGAACTTCATGTCAGTCTCGTTGCAGGTCAGACAAATGCCGGCTGGGTGGAGGCGCATAGTTTCGATATTGACCTTTACACCACCGAGCCGCTTAGGCTTCAGGATGGTTTGGCGATAGCACCCGACGAGCCTGGAGTGGGCGTTGTCTTCGATTGGCGCAAATTGGCGGATTTTCGCCAATAGCGCCCCCTGAACGGCGGCACGGCCGCATGCATTTTGTCCAGATCCTGCTTCCTCGTTCCGGCAACGCGGAGAGCGCTTCGCCGAGGAAGACTTCGACCGTCTGAAGAACGAACTCGCCGCCGCCGCAGCCAGCGGGCATACCACTTATCGGATGCCACACTTACATTTGTAATTGCAGCGACGCTTCACCGGCTTTAACTCACGCGATCATAGCAGCGACACGACAAATGCAGGCGGCCGCCCGAAAACGGGCAGAAGCTGCAAGCATTGGGTGCGCCTGCAGGGAGGCGGCGATGGTTGCAACGCGTACGGACACTGCACATCCGGTTATGGAGGACTTCATTCTATCACGGCACCGCTCACCGGTCCGCGAAGTTGGATTTTACGAGGCTATGAGTCAAACCCGACAAGCGATCGCCACATCGCGCGAGGTGCTGAGGCGCTTTCGCGAACGTCAGGGCGACGACACTCCTCGAGCAAAGAATACAGACCGTGGTCCTGTCGCCGTGTCAGCCTTCGATGCCGACATCATACGCGCTGCATGCCGAGATCTGATCGCGGAGATGAACGTGCCCGAGTGTCAATGGCGCGAGCTGGCGCGAAGTCTGGTGCGCGAATTCGTGGCCTGCGAGCAGACCGAAGCCGGTTTGGTGGATTGGATCGTCCGCCGGCCAGCGATGACGGAGACGGACGAGGCCGGCTGACCGGAGCCAACTGGCGGGGCGGCGAATGAGCCAGGAGTCAGTCGACCGCAATTAGCGCGAGCAAACAGGTCTCCCGGCGGACTTGTTGCGCGGGAACTGCGGTGATCCGAGGATCGGAAATTTTGGCGAGCGGCTTGGACACATCTGATCCTCCTCGTCTGTAGCGTCGCGCTCGTGTTCGCATTTGAAGCATGTAGCGAGGACTGGCCGATGGCGTGACCTTTGGTTGAGTGGAGACGAATGCGTCCAGCCTACTGTCCAAGGCACGGCGACGGCCATGTCGCGTTGCTCCCGGCCTTCGCACACAAGGGCCAGGCCGGATGCCAACCAGGCTGCATTAGGCCAGTGGGAACAATTTGCGCGGGCCGAGCTTGGGCTAGCGTCGTACAGAGGTGCAAGTATGCAAGATAATTTTGACCGAGCTTCATCCGTCGCGGAGGTTGCGGAATCCTTCGTGAGATCCCGGAGGCCGTTCTCTGTCGTATCGACTCGGGATGCGGTCACGATTGTCAGGAAACAGGCAGCTTTTTGCGAGCATACGGATGGCGAGCTTGCGGAGTTGGTGGCGGCAATTGCGGTCAGGCATGGTCGATTGGTCGCGTTCGATCTTGATCTCGACGACACAGGCTTGGAGATCGGTCGCGCAGCATAGCCAACGCCTCCGCAATGAGATAGCCACCGTCAACCGGCAGAATTGCCCCAGTGATGAACCCCGCGAGCGGAGAACACAAGAACAAGGCGGGGCCGGTCAGGTCGCCCGGCGTACCCCAGCGACCCATCGGAGTGCGTTTCATCAATTCCGCGTTGCGAACTGGATCGGCCCGTGGCGCGGCGGTCATGGCGGTCTCGATCCAGCCAGGCGCCAATGCGTTTACGCGGATGCCATCCCCGGCATAGGCGATGGCGAGCGACTTGGTAAGTTGCACGATGGCGCCCTTGGATGCGGCGTAAGCCGGGGCATGAGCCGCGCCGAAAAACGCGAACATCGAGGCGATGTTGACGATGGCGCCCCCGTTCGAGAGTGCCCCTCGGAACGCGCTCGCACTCCGCATGGAGCCGGTGAGATTGATATCGACCACCGTTTCGAAACCCTGGACAGTGAATTCGGCGGCGCGCAGGTTTACCCCTGCGCAATTTACGAGCGCTGCAACGGATGTGAACTGACTGGAATATCCTTCGACCGCAGTCATGTCCCGGACGTCGAGTACTGAATACGAGACGGCGGTGCCGTAGGCACGAGCGGCCGCTACCTCGGCGGCCGTGGCCCCAGTCGCGTGGACGATTGCTCCGGCCTCGGCGAACGCCATGGCGATGCCGTTTCCGATGCCTGTCGTGCCTCCGGTAATGACGACGGTCTTGCCCGCGAAGAAGGGCATCGCCCATATGGAACCGGTCACCAAAATCTCCTCGTTTCGCCTCTGTGGCGGAGCGCGAACTTACCGCAGCGGAAGACAAACGGGCGGATGTCTACCGCACGAATTGATCGACGAAATCGTCCCCGAGACCCACGCTCGCATAGTGGCTTCTGCACATGTCGATCTTGGTGAAAACGTCCTCGAAACCAATCTGCTTGTTATCCTTGTCCAGGTAAACCATGCAGCCGGAGATGTTGAAGAAGGTGATCATCTCGGGCACGTCGCTTGGGACCGTGAGCGTGTGGATTTCACCGGGCGGCTCGAAAACGTAAGATCCGGTCTCTGCCACCCAGTCGTGTTCAAGGTAGTGCCAACGCCCCTTGATCACATAGCCATGCACGGGGGCCGGATGCAGATGACGGCTTAATATCCCGGCCCGGCGTACGCGGAGCAGATTGCACCACTGGCCTTGCATTGTGTTGAGCATAAGTGGTCGGAACCACACGCCCTTAGCCTGTGGGACCCAGACACGCTCGTCTTCGGGGACGGCAGCGATCGCGATCTCTTTCGGTGCCAGGGGATGGGCGGAGCCGTTGAAGGATTGATACATAGGAACCTCTGTCGCCAATTCATTGGAGCGTCCATATCAGCGCGATCCTAACAACTGTGCCGAGTTCTGCCGAGGCGCAATCGGGCGCACACGCATTGGGAAAGTTGTCGGCGCGCGCCCCGCCCGCTGCCGCGACCGCAAGCGGGAAGGGTTTCGGGATGGTCCGTTGGGCGTCGAAGACGATCAGTGGGTTCCTTCTTGCCTCATCACGCGGCTATCCGGGAGTGCACCGGGCTGGTCCTGGTCTGGAAGCCCCGGTTTCGGACTTCCAAGGCCAGCAAGGCGAGTTCGACCTCGTCCAATCGCGACGGGCGTGCATTTTCCGGCATGCCTTCGGCGGTGGCCAGGTCGATCAGGTACTCGTTCCAGGCCCAGTTCTTGAGCACAGCGCGTTTCTCGTCGGGTGAAAGGACGGGATCATCCACCACCTGCATCGGAGAGGCGTAGAATGTCTCGGGCTCCGAAAGCGCCGTCTGTATGTGCGCTGCCTGTGCACCGGCGCCATAGCCGTGACTTGCCTGGAGCCAAGCCAACTGCAGCCGCTGCCAAACCAGGTCGGAAAAGGCCTGTTTCTCCTCCGATACATGTTGTCTCCTGATCTTGGCCGGGGAAGCAGGAGGTGCCGCCTGCACCACGTAATTGAGGCCTTGACGCTCGGCATAACGGATCGCCGCTTCCAGCGTCGGAAAGTTCAGTTCAACCTGGGTCAGGGTGTCTCGGCCACCGGTATAGCCCATCAGCGGCTCGATGAACGGGGCTGTGCGGCGTTCGAAGACCAATCGCCAGTCCTTGCGGGGCTTTGCCGAGGTCATAGCCGAGCGGCAGGGCTGGTAGATCCGCGCCGTTGCGCCGTCCGGAAACACTGACCGTCCCATTGACAAAGCCGGCCCGTCTAGACGAGGCCGATTGTCATTGTCCGGCCGGACGGACGTCTTGGTTAGGTTTCTGTTGTCGCTGCTTTGAACTGTCTCCATTGCCTGTCCCTCCCGTTATGAAGGGTCGCACGGGCAGCGGCCGTAAGGGCCGCTACCCATACTGCATCCGTCAGTTCTTCCCGTTGATTGCGATCCGCTTGGCCTTCGCCTGCGCCCGCTCGGTCTTGGGCAACGTCACGGTCAGCACCCCGTTGTTGAAGGCGGCGTTGACCTTGTCTTCTTCAACCTCGTAGCCGAGCGGAATGAGGCGCTCGAAGCGACCGTAGAAGCGCTCGGAGAACTGCCGGTCTTTGTCCTCGGTCTCGGAACGCTTCTCGCCTTTAAGCTTGAGCGCCCCATTTTCCAGCAGGACTTCTATGTCGCTCTCGTCCAGGCCAGGTATTTCCGCCGTGACGCGGACTTCCTTGTCCGTGTCGGAGATTTCGACATTCGGCCAACTGGCGGCGAAAGAGGGACCGAACGCCGGCAGTCTGGCGCCAAAGCTGCGGAAGGCGTCATCGAACAGCCGGTTTACCTCCCGGTGGAGGGAGACGAAGGGGCCTCGATCTCCATCAGGGAAGAGACTGGGCGCCGAGTTTCCGTTGCCCCGGCCCCATGGGATCAAGTCACGTACGCTCATTGTCTTTCTCCTTTCGTAGGTCTCTGAGCCGGGCGGGACGCCCGGCTCAAGCGAAAGCCTTCATGGTGGATTGCTCAGGCGGCCAGCTTGTCGGTCTCGACCTTGGGAGCCTCGATCTTCGGCATGGGAGCCCCGCTGGAGATTTCGATCTTGCGCGGTTTCATCTCCTCGGGAACCTCGCGCTTGAGATCGATGCTCAGCAGCCCGTTCTCAAGGCTGGCGCCCTCGACTTTGACATGATCGGCCAGTTCGAACCGACGCTCGAAAGCGCGCCCGTTGATGCCGCGGTAGAGATACGGGCCGTTCTCATCGCCGGATTGCGACCCGCTCACAACCAGCATGTTGGGCTGGTAGGTGACGGTCAGCTGGTCCTGCGGGAAACCGGCGACCGCCATCGTGATGCGATACTGATCATCATCAACCTTGGCGATATCGTAGGGCGGCCAGTTGTCGAACGAGGCCACACGACTCGCACTTTCAAGCATGTCGACCATGCGGTCGAAGCCGATGCTGGACCGGTATAGAGGGGTAAAATCGAGGTTTGTCTCCATAGCCACATCCTCCTTTGAGCAACATGGACAACAGAAGGCGCCAAGAGCCTTGCCGCCTCCTGGTGTTGCCGGCCCCATTAGGCTGCCGGCGACCATCAATTTAGAATCGCGACTTACACCTTCAAGAGCAAGAATAGGAAAATTTTCATCGGCAATCTGGGCGAACGCACCAATGCCACCCCTTCCGCCGGCGGGGTCACTCGCCGACGGGTCCATGGTGCAAGAACAACTACGTCGCCCTTAAATCCGATCGACGAATGGTACGAACGCGGCCACTGCCGCGCTGTCACTGCAGTCAGGACCGGCACGCTCATCCGATTGATCCAACTGTTGCAACGCATCCATGATCGTGTCGAAGCTGACCGGTTCACCCGCTCCCGGCAGCATGCGAAGCGCTGGCACGGATTCTACGGCGCAGGCATCCGACGCCCATGACGAAAGAATGGCGCGCTTCTCCTGAGCGTCCAGGGCAACGTCGGCCAAAACGTCGTGGGGCTGTTTGAAATGCCGCGCCGGATGCAGCAAGCGGTCCAGAAAAACGTCGGGGGCCACGGGTTCAATCGATGCAAAATAGGTCGAAATGGGTCCTTCCATGGATGGTCCTCGGCTTCAGACAATCTCATGCGTTTTTGAGTCTGGCGGCTCTCGCCATTCCCGCCGGCGAAATTTTGGAACGTCTCAAGCAAGTTTCAATGGCTCGGCACGGGTCACATTGCCGTCGTCAACGCCTTGGAACCATTTTATCGGGCCGGTCAAACAATCGGCGAGAATCTCAATTCTGGCGTCGGGCGAACTCGAAGGCCGAATCCGGCAGGAGAAACAGTCATGTCTTACCCTCTCCAGGACCTTGTGCATTGGCTTGATCACTGAGCCCTGATGCTCTCGACCGGCCGCCTTGTTCCGGCCATCGCACAGGAAATTCCGAACGACTTCAGCGCAATCGTGTGTCAGAGACTGCCAGCGGCTGTCGCGATCACGACCAGGCAGATCATCCAGGATCAAACGACGCTCAACGACTTCCCCAGGTGATGTTGATACCGAGAGTCATCGTCCGGCACCCTGGGCGGCTCGACCACGACCGGAGCGAACGAGCCGTTCGCGATCGAGGGTGGCGGAGCATAGCGAGGGCTGCGGCCTTGGAGCGGCGAGGGGACTTGCCTACATCGCACATGTCGTCGATATGAAGGTCGATGAGTTCGCCGAAGGCTTCAGGCGCGCTAACAGGGCTTCGGCGTCTCACTGCGATCGACTTGGCGTCGGTGCCCTGGCGCCGCGCAACGTCGCGTTGCAGGAAGGTCTCGCTGACGCAGCGTGTGCGGTAGGTTCTAAGGTTCTGATGTTAAACAGATGCTGAAAAATCAAGAGCATAGAGTGGCCGTGGCCCCGATGATGATGGGGAAGATAGATTAATAAAATGAGATATTTATGAGGGTTCGTGTGCAAATACCGCACACGCAAGTTCCGCTTCTCTTCTTTTTTCGTTCCTACGAGGGAGCTGCCGAAAGGCGTTTTCGGACCCTCTTTTGCCGACGATACTATCCGCTCCAATGCGAATGCTCAGCAGGATGTCCGTCAACCTGATTGTTGTCTGCGGCGTCCAGTTTGCGTCGTTTGCGTCGTCCAGTTTGCCTGGGGTTCCTGGAAGCTTTTCGAACTTTCTGCGTCGCGGGTCAGCCCGAATTGCGCTTGCTTATGGACTCGTTAAGCCTGTGGTCGGGAGGCTCGGACCGCACCGGCCCATGATATCGCGTCGGCGGCGCCGCACCTATTAGATCGCTTATGGCTGGCTGCTGCTCAACAGGGCGAACGTCTACGACGTCCGCCTTCCGCATGAGCCAGGCAGGACACAGTTCCTTCAGTACCGATTGAGATAGTCGACCATGCAAAGGCAACGCGCGTTGCCGCCTGCCGGTTCCGCCGCCGACTTCGCGCTCACATACCGAGCGTTTGAGTGCTTCCGACAGGTCGAGCCGCCTCAGCGAACAACTCAGCCGCTGCTTGCACCTTATCGGCAGCCTCTTCGACCCGATCGAAGCGCGTCAACACACGACATTGGAGCATCGACAACCGCGCCGCATGGTAAAGCTCCCTGCGCTTGTGACCGTCCAAGTCCAATGGTTGAAACCGCATCGTCATGGCGAATCCCTCCGGTGCCCGGCTCTCGTCGAAGGCCGGGCCGTTAGGCTGCGATCAATAGTCGGTGTCATAATCGCCGTTGTCGTCCTGCTGAATGACGACGTGACGGCGGTGATGCATCGGACGGTTGATCGATCCGGTGACCACAAAGTCGCTGGACCGGTGATGATGCCGGCGCCAGGCGCGCTCGCCATTGTCGTAAAATGCCTGCTCGCCATGATGGCGGCGATGGAGACGGTGTCCGTTCCGATAGATGACCACACGGTCGTTATTGTTGTCGTCCCAATAATGGCGGTGGTGATGTCGCTGGGTCTAGACGACGATGCCTTCTTCTGCGGACGCGACCGCAGGCGCAGCCAAGCAAAGCGCCAATGCGCCAAGGATGATGGTCTTCATTTCGAGTTCTCCAAAAACCTAAAACGCCCTTCGGTAAGGAAACTTTGCTCAACGACTTTGGTTCCGGCATCGATCGAGACGTGCCCATGAGCACCGTGCGCAAACTCGCTGCGATCAGACGCCAACTCGAGCAAATAGCGGCGCTCGTCGCTGAGATCGAAACGGAGTTCGAGGATCGGAGTTCTGGAGATTGGGTCGAGACGGCGGTTGCCGCCGAGGCTCTCGGCCAGAAGATCGGAAAGGTTTCGGCCGGTCCGTCGGCGGCAAATGGAAAGCCGACGTAGCGGCTATGCGGGAATGTTTTCGGCAAACGTGACAAACGCGACGGGACGCATCGCATTTCCGATGGACATAATGGCAACGAACATCGCTGCCAAGATATCTCGCCCTCGAAAACGGCCAGCGCCGCTTACTTCAGATCAGCACTGAAGCTCCCGAGACCGACCTCGGAATTCGTCGCCACGAAGGCGGGAACCTCTATGTCTCCGTCAATGGCGGCGGCACCGAGGCGTCCGTGGCGTCGGGTAATACCATCAACGATTTGACGACGCGCAAGATGTGCCTCGGCAAATCGGTTGGCGGCTATCTCGACGGCAACATTTTTTGAGGTTGCAACGTTCTCGACGGTGCCGAGCGCACCCGATAGGGCCACCGTCATTGCCGATTTCATGGCCCACATCGGTGCAGTCTGTGGCTGCGGCAACCTTCTGGCCTTGATGTGCAACCAATCGCGCCGCGCGAGTTTATGAGTTTGAAGCCTGCGACTAGACCCACGCTGCGTTCAATCTAGGCAGTGTACAGCCCTTGTGTGCCACGTTGTCCCAGATGTAGAACACGGCGACAGCGGCAAGGATCAACAGAACCAATCGCATGATCTGCGCCTCGGTAACGTGGTTTGCCCACGGCGCCTTAAGCTAGTTGAAGGTTTCGGCCCGAGTCCGCGCGCATCCTCAACACCAGCAGGCGCGTCGCTGCGAATGGCGTCAAAACAATAAGCGCCATGGTGGTATTGACTAAGAGCGACAGCAAACAGATCGAGCTTTGGGCGTAGCAAACGGATTCCATGACGTTCCCCTTTTCCATCGTTACTGGTGGCCTCCGTGCGGCAAGAATGATCCTGGTTCACGAGAAATACAAGCAGTTGCTAATACGTTGATATTTCCCCTAGGGTTGGGGCAACGATGCGAAATCGACGCCGGTCAGTTGTTTGGATAGCGATTGCCCTTGTCCTGGCGGCGTTGGCGATCACGGCGGCGATCATTGGCTTTCAGAATGTACGGCGCGCGTCACCGATCATGGTCTCGGCTGTCTCGTCCTTTAATACTGGGGGGCTCGTCCCTGGCCCCACGGTTAAGGCGCCCTCGAAAAACCTTGGTGCTGTTGCTAGCGGTCAGGATATCTGGCTCGAAATCTCATGAAGCTTTTCGGGGAGTTGCGGACGCTGGATACCGTAACTGTCGGCGACCTTCGGGCAAGGCGCCTGGCGCGCAGTCATGATGTGCCCTCAAGCGCCAATTCCGAGATCTGGTTCATATCAGCCGGCAGCGGCGACATATTGGAAAACACAACGTCGACCAACATTGGGTTCACTCTTGGTGGCGGCAACCCGTCTGTCACGGCGCAGACTTACAGAGTGGTTGGAGCTTCTGAGATACCTGCCGCGACAGCTGCAAAAAGGCGACAGGCTTCCATCACCATTCCAGCCGATGGCATCGCTTTTATCTCGCTCATCGCTTCCGGCACCACCTCCGGCTCCCTGAGCAATGTCACCGAAGATTTTAGTGCCCTTTGTGAAAGGATTTCCTTGGCATCCATGCATCAACAAGTTCGACCTCCGCTGAATCAGAGACTGCTACGTTTTCGGGAAACTCAACGGCAGATTTTGCTGCTGTCGCACTTCAGCCGGCCGCAGCGAGATAGCTAACCAGCCGCGCCATTCCAAAGCCAACGCCTAGGCCGACAGCGAGGCCAAGGAACAGCTTGGCGGGAAGATCGAGGGCAAAGCGCGGACTGGGCGCCACACGTCTGAGCGGGGCTCTCTGAGGGCGTTGGCGATATCATCAAACACCGTTTCCATGGAATGATTCTAGATCGGAACTCCGGAAATGTGAATCCCCTGTTTGTTCCACTGTCGCCCCATTGGGCAACCTGCACGGTTCGCCCGAAACGTGCAGGCAGCAAAGGTGGCTTCGCACCACTCTGAAGCCACTCGACTTCAGCGACGCTAGTGCCGTCTCTGCAAAGGTCGCGCAATTGTCCGAAGGATCATTGTTTTCATAGAGCGTGGCTTGATAGGCTGCTGCTATGCCTTCAAAAATGGCGGTTAGAACTTGGTCGCGGCCTCTGGCGGCGTCAGCGGCCGGTTCAACAGTCATCTTTGGTGTTTCTGGGTGTTTGCCTTCCATGGGGAACTCGAGGAGCGCCGACACCAGCCATTCGGCGCTGTCCCTGTCCAGGGTCCCGCAAGACTCGGCCGGGCTCGCATCACCTCGCCGGGCGGTGCGAGCCCACAATCGCGGGCCATCTGGTCCGCTGCTTCAGCTTGGGCTTCATCAGAATGAAGGGCGACATGGTTCATCCGAATGTAGAAATTTGCGTTGGGGGGAGGTGAGAATGAGGCTACCAGGAAATGTGTTGGCTGGGAGAACGCCCAGGTGCAGTGCGGTCCGCGAAAGCGATCAATGAGGTTGAATGCACAGAACGTGCCGCCAAGACAGCCAGGTTGAAATCGCTACGCTTGGCTCAGATCTTGCCAGAGGCCGACCCGCACTTTTCGTTCAACGAGGAACTCGACTGCTCGGTACTTGTCGCCGTGCTGGCTCGGGAACCGCATAATGATCCAAAGCGGCCCGAATCCCATTCTTTCCGGCGGCTGCCCCTGCGACGAGGCCTTTGATCTCCTCAAGCAGTCGCCGTTAGGCTTTGTCAACAATCGGCTTTTTTCGCAGTGGCGACCTCCACATGGCTCTCAACAACGCGCACGTGCTCGGCGTCGACAGTCACCAGTGGCCGGAGGCTGACGGTTACCTTGTCGCCGTCGATGCGCGTGACCGGGCCGACTGATTCCATATGCTGGCCGATCACGGCCTTCGAAGTCGAATCGACAACCGAATGCGGAAGTCATAGGAGGGAATCGTCACGCTTATGCGATCGGGTGTCACCCGGCCGCGGGCGGGTGCAGTGTCAAGGATGAGAGGTTGCTAACAAATGAGCGTCCGTGGCCTGAGGTTTCTCGATAAGTGGGTAGCCAAACAACTGCCCATTGTGGCGCGGGGAGACCCCATCTCGGTTGGCGACTTGAAAGACCAGTTGATGACAGCTGCCGAGAAGGCCGGGATTCCTGCCGACGAGATCAACGGCGAGCTTGAAAGCGTCTTCGAATTGATTATCGAAGTGAATCGTCGTGTCGCCGAAAGGGTGGACTTAGCCTGAGGCTTCCCCGACGTGCCGGTCATGTCCTACATGCCGGACTGCCTGACAAGGGGCTCGCTTACCTAACCGGCCAGCGCCACGCCAATGCCATCTCAGAGCAAATGTAGATCGACACCGCGAATCCTTGAATCCCGGTTTGTTCTGGTCATGGCTTCTGCGCCGGTCCGGTCACACAGCGCTGGTGCGTTCACCCCTCCGGCTGGGCAGGGTCCGGTTCTTGGTGCCGCTCTCGTTGATTTTCGAGGAACAGCTTGGCGAGTTCGCCCCACTCAGGATGATCCGTGGTTTTATGCTCTTCTACGAACTCGAGGAAAGCCTTGCGCAAAGCGTCAAGGTCGAAAACCCCAAGATGCTCGCCCATACCGTCGTCCATGCCCGCGCCTCTCAACGGTATTAGCTTGTCCTCTCGTTTGAGCCTTCAAGAGGGATTCCCTGAGTTTCGGCTTGGGAGCGCCTACATGGTTAATTGCGTGATCGCTAATATGATTATATCTTAGGCAGAGCGGGGGCTGTATCTTCCCGCGCGGTGGCCGGTGCGGCCCCCACACCAAAGACTGCAGCGGCCATTTCTATGGATGGGTAGCGCTAACCGATGCGACATCATGCTGCAGCGATATTTTAGAATCAGCTAATTGCGCAATCGCTAAATTAATGAAATGCGTTAGGAATGTATTTTCCACAGTTTCTGGTCGGCATGTCTGCCACTGCGATCATTGTGGCGATCTGGACCTACATCGAAGCCGGTTCAATTTGGACCGCGCTCGGCTGTGCGGTCCTTGCGCTGATCGTTCTGCAAGTCGGGTACGCCGGGCTGGTCGTTTGCTTGATATACTGGCGCTCATCGGAAGCGGCTGACTCGACTAGTCGAATTTCGGTCGCGGCTCAAGAGAACGTCGAC
Source organism: Mesorhizobium sp. M0772 (assembly GCF_040320135.1). Taxonomy (NCBI): domain Bacteria; kingdom Pseudomonadati; phylum Pseudomonadota; class Alphaproteobacteria; order Hyphomicrobiales; family Phyllobacteriaceae; genus Mesorhizobium; species Mesorhizobium sp. M0772. Next base: position 84,448 of record NZ_JAMYPB010000019.1, read on the forward strand.
GGCATCTCATAGCCCGCGACCGTCTCGGCACGGTCACGTGGCCCTGGGGCAGCAGTTTTGCCTCGCAGTGCCGCCAGCAAGTGGGCCTACAACGTGTTTGCGGTGACAGACACCTACCCCGAGCTTAGGGTTGAAAAGCCTTATCATTGATCCAGACGCGGAACTGGAGGACGGGTGCGTTGTGGTCGCCATGTTTGGAGGCGGTCATCCGCAAACCATGACCTGGCGCAACAATCACGGGCGAGGCTGTGGGGGCCGCTTTGCCGCCAAGGGAAGTCTGCACGAGACGTTCCTTCTCGATTGCCTGGTGTGCGGACGAGGGCCATCTTCTTGCATTCGCATCCTCGGCCGGGTGTTCGGCGACCGGCGGCGCTTCCCGCGATACAGAACCTGGAAAGATCCAAGTTTAATTCTCGATTAATTTGGCTCGCTGCCTCACGGTGGCGGGCTTTTTTGTTGCTCAGCTCCAACGTCTCGACGCCAGGCTGCGGAACGCAAACGTCGTGATGTCGTCACGGGAAATCCCAATGTCGCTGAGCATGTCGTCTGGTGACTTGCTCAACTCGTCCGTTGCCTTCAACAGCGCCTTCTATCGGCTCGATGACGGACCCAATCGGCAAGGGGACCAACTGCGACAAGAGGAAGATTCACAAGCATAGGAAGGTTCACAAGCATCGTACCACTCCCTTTACCGCTGCAGGAAACTGTACGTAGCCTACGCCGATACGTCGATGCGTCTGTGACAAACCTCACAGATCGATCCGAACGGGCAAAAACTGCCCGGATGCCTGACGGTGGCGGGCTTTTTATATATTAGCAATGCATAAAATTCGAGAAGGTTCATGGCATGGTTGTTAGCAAACTCGCTGCTATCGTGCGACGCAGGGCTCGGTGGATGGTGTGCTGGAATGCGCGGGGCTGGATGGATCAGGGGTCTGATGGAAGCTGACGCTCGCGATCTGCGGAGCGAGATCAGTCGGCTCCAAATAGACTTGATCGCTGCCGCCAACTCTCAGGGCAAATCCAGGCTGCATGACGTCGCGCACACACTGCGATGCCAGAAGGCGCGGCTGGAACGTCTGGAGGAGTGCCTCGCTTCAATGACGTCGAATGTCCGGCCAGAGGCATCCGCAACCCCGCCCCATGAAGGCCGGCCGTAAAAGGCAGCTCATCATTTCCAAAAGAGAACCCGCTGCCTCACGGTGGCGGGCTTTTTATTGCTCAGCCCCTTGCCGGCGTGGAATAGCTAGCCCGTTGCGCATCAGAGGAAATTCTCAATACCGCCATAGCCCGTTACTCGGCTGACGATGTGGAATACGATCGAGCAGATCGCCGCGATTGAGATCGGCACGCCGAACGGCACAACACCCTTGCGATCGAGATGCTCGGCGTAAAGGCGAAAGGCACCGGCAGGCAGCATGAAGGGGTTCTTCACGATCAAGGCCGTGCCCAGGGCGAAAACCAGCAGCAGCAGGGAAAACACGACGAGATCGGTTCCGCCGATAACGAACGGAATGACTGCCATCAGCTTGACATCGCCGGCGCCGACCTTGCGCAAGGCCCAGAACGGGAAGAGCGCAAGAAATAGCACGAGGCCGGCTAGCGCGCTCAGGCCCATGTCCCACCACGATCCCAAGAGAATCGACAGGAACTGCAGCGATCCCAGCCCGATGCACAAAAGCAGCACCACATCACGATTGGAAATTTTCTGGGTCGTGAAGTCCAGCCATGCAATCCTCGCGAGAAGCGGGAGGGCGAGCGCCTTTAGCAGCAGCGACGCGGCAAGCAGCATGTTGGGGCTCTACCGCTCGATGTTCTGCACGCTGGACGACAGGAGCTTCAGATTGTTGACCACGGTCGGGTCGTTGGGCGCCAGTTCGTAGGCCTTGAGGAAATTCGCGCGTGCGTCCTGCAGCTTGCCGCGCAGCAAATAGGAATAGCCGACATTGTTGTAATATTCAGGCGTCGCCCCAACCAGCCTGAAGGCGCGGCCATAGGCCCGGTCGGCGAGGTCGAAACGATGAATTCGGTCGCAGGAGGCGGCCAGTCCCATCCAGGCGCCACCATCATTGGGGGCCAGTTGCGTCGCCTTGAAGAACAAGGCACCGGCATTGCCGTAATTTTCCGCGCGGAACTGGTTCTTGGCCTCGGCGACGGCCTGGTCCGAAGCGTAATATTCGACATCACCGACCGTCTTCAGTCCGTCGAACGCATCGCCGAAGGACGTGACATCACCTTTCGATGGTTCGTTGGTGCGAACGACACCATCGGTGCCGTCAGCCCCGTTCGTCTGGCAGCCAGCAAGCATGACGGCCAGCAAACTGGCGGCCGTTGCAAGGCGCATTGGCCTTCTCATCTTCTCTCCCGAGAGTCTCAGACTCTATTTAGAACCAAAGCATATACGACTTTAGAAGAAAACGCCCCTCATGCGAATGATCACAGGCAATAGGATGACCATGAGCACAACGGGAAAGACACAGAGTCCCAACGGGACCATCATTTTGACCGGCAAGGAATTGGCGCGTTCCTCGGCGCGAAAGATCCGCGCGCTTCGCATCTCGTCGCTATAAACTCGCAAAGCTTCGGTCAGGCTGGTGCCAAGTTCCTCTGACTGCCTGAAAAGCACAGCCAAAGTCCGCGCCTCATCAAGTCCCAGGCGGTCGGCGAGTTCACGCAGCGCATCCCGCATCGGCTTGCCGGCGCGCATTTGCAAATTCATGATCGAAAGCTGAATACCCAGCCATTTATGGGTACCGGCCAGTTCTTGGCTGACGCGCTCGACAGCCGCCTCCAAACTCATGCCGGCGTCGGCGCAGGTGATCATCATGTCCATGAAGTCGGGAAAGCCGCGTTGGTAAACCTGCTTTTGCCCCCTCTCGAAGCGATCCAGCATAACGCTTGGAATCACCAGGCAGGCGAGACCGAACAGAGCGGATCCGATGAAAGCTAGGAAACTCGGCAAGGTGGGCGGCAGGACCCGAGACAAAATCGCGTAGCAAGCCAGGAAGCCAAAACACACCACGCCAAGTCGCGACAACGTATAGAGCAGCGGCGAACTGGCTTTATAGAAACCAGCACGGAAAAGCTTGGCTTCCAATGCATTCGGCTCTCCGCGCGCTTTCTCGACAGAGCGGAAATAGGCTTCGATCGGACGCTGGGCAGCGATCCTCGCGAGCTTCTCCTGTCCCAGCAAAGACCGGCGGTCAGCAATGCCTTCGGCAATAAGGCTCTGCGCCACCAGCTTTCGCGTCTGCAGCGCCGGAAGAAAGATGAGCGCTCCAAAAAGGAACAGGGCCACCGCGGTCAAAAACACCGCAATGGAGATCAAAAAACTCAGGTCCTGCATGTTCGCGAACAAATCTGTGCTTCGCCCCGTTAGATATCGAAGTTGACCATTCGATACATCATGTAGTCGCCCAACAGCGCCCAGCCCGCTGAAATTGTCATCGCCGGCAACATAAGCGGATTGTTCCAGACGGTGCCATAGTAGGAGGGCGCGGTGACCTGAAGCGCCAGGAACATCACCACGGGAAACAAGGATATGATCCAGGCCGACATTCGGCCTTCCGCCGTAAGCGCTTTGATCTTCAAGCGCAGTTTTTGCCGTTCACGCAGGACCGACGCAAGATTTCCCAGAATTTCGGTGAGATTGCCGCCGGTCTTGGATTGGATAGAGAGTGAGACCGACAGCAAATGCAAACCTTCGAAGCCGACCCGCTCCGACAACTTCCGTACCGCCTGCTCAAGGCTGAGACCGAAAGTGATCTCGTCGGACACGATGCCGAATTCGGTTCCGAGCGGGTCGGGCATCTCACGTGCAACCAAGCTGATTGCCACCGATGCCGGATGACCGGCCCTCAGCGACCGTACGATCATGTCAAGAGCGTCAGGAAGTTGCTGGGCGAATTTGCGGATTCGCCTGTTGCGCGCTCGCCGTAGAACCAGCAAGGGCAGCACGAAGCCGATGACGAAAAAGGCCACAATCCCCAGAACCACCGGCAGGGCGGTCAGTAACCAGAGGAGAAGCCCTGCAACCGCTCCCGCTAACAGAAAGATTGTTGCGAAGAGGATTGGATTCCCCGTGGTACCCGACTGCGTATAAAGCCTGTTTAAGCCTACTGCTCCGAAAAGGTAGTCGCCGGTGTTGGTCAGGCCTCGCTCGAGCAAAAGACCTTGCAGTGTCTGTTCTGCCGGCCCCTCCTCTTCGAGCCGCTTTAGTCGGCGATTGATAACTCCGACCCTTGCATACCGCGCGGAATACGACACGTAGAGAGACTCGACCGCTAGGATCACCGAGGCGGCTGCCAATACGTAGACGAAATAAAGCAGGGTCTGTCCGGTCAGCATCACAGCGCAACCTGCGGATTGAATGCATCCTTAGCGAAATGATGTCCCAGCGTAGCCGCTTCCGTGGCAAAGCGCGGTCGGACACCCGTTGCCCGAAAATCTCCGATGATGGTGCCGTCGGCTGCGACGTCACGCCGGACAAAATGATAGATTTCCTGGAGCTGGACGACATTGCCTTCCATGCCGGTCAGTTCGGATACGGAGACAACCCGCCTGCCGCCATCGGAAAGACGCTGCGTCTGCACGATGATGTCGATGGCGGATGCGATCTGCGCCCGGATGGCATCATGGGTCATCGGCATTCCGGCCATGCCGACCATCTGTTCCAGGCGCGATATCGCATCACGCGGCGTGTTTGCATGGATGGTGGTCATCGACCCCTCATGGCCGGTGTTCATGGCCTGCAGCATGTCAAAGGCTTCTTCGCCACGCACCTCGCCGACGATGATGCGGTCGGGTCGCATGCGCAGTGCATTCTTGAGCAGCTCGCGCTGGCGAACCTCACCCTTGCCCTCGGTATTGGGTGGGCGCGTCTCCAGCCGGCCGACATGCGGCTGCTGCAATTGCAGTTCAGCTGCATCCTCAATGGTGATCAAGCGCTCCTTCGAAGGGATGTAGCTGGACAACGCGTTGAGCAAGGTCGTCTTGCCGCTGCCGGTGCCGCCCGAAACCAGGATGGATTTGCGCGACTGCACGGCGATCCGGAGCAAGTCGATCATGGGGGGACGGATCGAGTTGAATGCCATCAGGCGTTCGAGCGAGTAGGGATTTTTTGAGAACTTTCGAATCGAGACCAGCGGGCCATCCACCGAGATCGGCCGCACCGCGATGTTGACGCGCGACCCGTCTGCCAGGCGGGCGTCGACCATCGGCGCGGATTCATCGACACGGCGGCCGATCGCCGAAACGATCTTGTTGATGATGCGCAGCAGATGCGCCTCGTCACGAAAACGAATCGGAGTTTCCTCGATCACGCCGCGCCGCTCAATGAAGACTCGGTTGTGCGTGTTGATCAGGATATCAGCGATGGAGTCGTCCTTGAGCAGCGGTTCGATTGGCCCCAGGCCAAGCATCTCGTCGGCGGTGTCGCTGGTCAATTGATCAAGTTCACGTGCATTCAGCGGCACGTTTCGAATGCGGACAAATTCCCGCACGATCGGCCTGATTTCGTTGAGGATCTCGTCCTTGGTTGCCGTTTCGAGCGCGGCCAGATTGAAGCGGTCGATCAGATGGCGGTGGATCTCGACCTTGAGCGTCAGGAAATCGTCGCCATGTTGTTCAAAGTCTGGCGCCGGGATCGGTGTCGCATTTGACACCGCCACAGCGATCAGTGGCGGCGCTTCTGCCCGCGGCTCATTTGGTCCTTTGATAAAGCGGCCCAACATCGCTCAAGCCCCCCCTGAAATTCCCCAGGATCAGAAACTAAGCGTTAACCAAGAGAGGCACAAGCGTCGAGCGAGGCGGTGGACGCTTATTACTTACAACATAGTTAAAGCCGGTGCGCAAAAAAATCGATTTTGTTGCAACGCTGCGCTCGGCCGCCATCACGAACCACCCCCGACTATTCGACATCACGGAATATTTCACATCGCAACGAACGCATACAAGTGGGAGATGGTCGTAAGCCACTAGATATAAATGAATATGCTGATTCGCTAAATTGACTCGCTTTTCGCCGTAGATGCGGTCACATGGTGAATGAAAGGTTCACGGTGCTTGGAAAAAAGCCAAATCAAGCTCTCGCTAGAGTTAAATTGGCCCCGGAACTCAATATTCAGGTATTTGAAGGCCAACAAACAGTTAATCGGTTTGACTTTGCTTTTTCGTACGACCTAGGCTCCGGGTGATGCCGGGATGCATGAGTATGGATTTCATCCTTGGCCCGTCTCTTGGCAACAATGTAGCGGACGCCGAAACCGCCATCAGTCCGCGGGAAAACAGCCGGCGCAGATGTGATTGTACGCCGCCGCCTCAGAGATCGACGCCACATATCATTAACCGGGGACCGCTAATGTATCCGCGAACGGGGGCGTCCAATGTTCGATAGGCAGATAGTCCTGATAGTCCTTGCAGGCGCGATTATCGGATCGTCGGCGGTCGGCATTGAACGCTATGTGACAACACCGGCCAAGTCGCAGGCTGTCACCTATGACCCACCACCGCTTCCAATGATCAAGAAGAAGCCAGTCCGAAAATGGAAATGGCGCCTGACTTAGCGGAACACTCCGCAATCCGTCCCCGCCTCGCCCCATCTGCCAAACTGGCATGCATTGCCCTGCTGTATGCCGCAGTCGCGGCATGCCTCTTCCCGCGATCGTACCTTTCGGCTTTCGGCGACACTCGCCTGGTACTCTACTACTTGCTTCTGCCGCCGATGATGCTTGTTGGGCTAGCTGTCGCCGGAATGATCAACAGGCCCAAATCTCCTCTCAGCTTCGTACGCGAGAAGCTGGTTTCGCGCGGCATCGGGGCCATCTCGACCATCGCTATCTTCATGGTATGCGTCGCGGCCTTCACGGCCTACAAGCACGACCTGTCCGGCATGGTCACTTTCTTTGCCGATCCATGGCTTGCCGGGGTCGACGCGGCCATTCATTTTGGCGATTCCTGGCGATGGACTCGATCGGTGCCGGTCCCCGCTCCGATCGATAGGGTGCTCTACATACTCTATTCCCAGTTCTGGATCATACAGGTTGCAATGGTTGTCCTGCTTGCGGCCTGGCTGGAGCGGCCCGACGCACGTCAAAGATATTTCGTCGCGTTGATGACCATGGCCATCGTGCTGGGTCTCTGCCTCCGAGTTTTAGGTTCGTCGGCTGGGCCTATCTTCTATGACCGGATTTTTGCTGGATCGCGCTTCGTCGATCTGATGTCAGCGTTGAAAGACAGCAACGCCGGCCCAGATACCCTGAAAATCAGCGACTATCTCTACGCTTCCTACACGACCAATCGAGCCGTGGTCGGCAGCGGCATATCGGCAATGCCGAGCTTTCATGTGGCAATCGTCACCTTGAATGCCCTGTTCCTTTGGAGCCTCAACCGTTGGGTTGGCGCCGCGGCGTGGGCATACGCCGCCGTGATCATGTTCGGGTCCGTCTATTTCGGCTGGCACTACGCCGTCGACGGCTATGTCTCGATTTTGGCCACCTTGCTGATATGGCGCCTGGCAGGCCATGTTCGTTCAGCTGGTCCCGACGCGCGACGTCTCAAAGCCGAGCCAGCAAGCCCATATCGATAGAACTAAGGGGGTAGGCCGCAGGACACAATGGCGCATCCCGTTACTTTGCCGAAATTAAAGAGCCAGACCAAAAAAAATCGTTTTATTTTGAAACTCTGCATGTGCAAGCAGACGCCGGCCTCAACTCACGAAACATTTCCCATCGTGACAAGCGCTGTGGCGCCGAATGAGTGCCATAAGCCCTTAGATATAAAGGATTATGCATCTTAGCTAATATAAGGGCCCGTTTACCCGGGGTGTGGCATAATTGTGAACGAATGGTTAAAGCGGCTTGAAAAATTAATCGAATCAAGCTCTTGTCCGAATTGAAGCCGCTCAGATTCAGATATTGGAAGGTAAACGAATTGTTAATCTGTTTGACTCTGCTTTTTCGCGGGACCTACGATTGAGGTGACGGGGGATGCTTGGGTATGGGGTTCATCCTTGGCTCTGTCTCGTCGGGTTCAACTCCAAAGGGGAGAAATTGACATGAAGAAGCTCATGACGATGGCCCGGCAGTTCCGCGACGACGACAACGGCGCTGCTATGGTCGAATATTCCATCCTGGTCGGCATTATCGCCACCGCGTCTATTCTGATCATCGTCGGCATCGGTTTGTGGGTGACCGGACGTTTCACCGCTCTCTGCGTTGGTCTGAATGCTGGACCTGGCAGTTGCGCCGTGGGTGGCTCGGGTAGCTGATCACTCGCGCTATCCTCAGGCCCGGACAGGGGGTCCGGGCCTGAGATTTAGCCGCCGGACAAGGCGGCTGAGCAACAAGCCTTCCTGGGGTTGGGGTCATGCGCGCAAATACAATCATAATGATCATTCTCGCCGGCGTGTTCGGCGTGCTGGCGGTTGTGCTCGCCAACATCTGGCTGGCCAACCAGCGCAGTGCCATTGCAAAGACAGGCGATGTCCCTCGCGATACGGTCGTCGTGGCGTCAGTGGCGCTGAAGTTTGGTGACACACTGTCCGCCGACAAATTGCGCGAGGTCGCGTGGCCGACGGGCGCGGTTCCGACTGGCGCCTTCAAGACAACAAAGGACCTGCTGGACGGAGAAGGTTCGAAGCAGGCGCTGCAGGCGATCGGCGTCAACGAACCAATTCTCGCCACCAAGATCACCGGCCCCGGCCAGCGCGCCACGCTTTCGGCAGTGCTCGGCGAAGGCATGAAAGCCGTTTCCATCAGGGTCAACGACGTGCTTGGCGTTGCCGGATTCGTCTTCCCCGGCGACCGTGTCGATGTCTTGCTGACACGCACGGTGCGCAATGCCGACGGTGTGGACCAGAGTTTTGTCGACGTATTGTTGCAGAGCATGAAGGTGCTCGCCGTCGACCAGGTCGCCGATGAGAGCAAGGACAGCCCCACGGTCGTCAAAGCCGTAACGCTTGAAGTCAGCACCAAGGATGCACAGAAGCTTACCTTGGCCGCCGGCGCCGGGCAATTGTCACTGGCGTTGCGCCAAGCAGCCGCGAGCAAGGGCGAGACGACCGAACGCGTCACGGTATCGGACCTGACTGCCGAAACGCCGGCAGACGTCGCAGCCAGGCAGGCCGAACTCGACAGGAAGGCCGCAGCCGATGCCGCGGCCGCCGCGGACCGTAAGCGCGCGGACGACAAGATTGCCGGGTTGGCACAGGCCGTGGAGAGAGTCGGAAGCCAGCTCGACCAGTTGAGCAAGGTCAAGCCGGTCGTCGCGGCGGCCCCGCAGGAGGTCGCCAAGGAAGTGGTCAAGTATGTTCAGCCGGAGCCGCCAAAGCTGGCGACGGTCGGGGTCTTTCGGGGTGTGAAGCTCGAATCCTATGAAGTGCCGCGACAGAGATAACAATGCGCGGCGCATTGGAGCTGCTATCGGCAGCAGTGGGGAGATACGGATGCAAGGGTTTCGGGTAAGGATAGTGGCGGCCGCGCTGTCCTGTTTGGCTGCGCTGCTGACCTCCAGCCTTGGGGCTGAAGCAGCCGACCGTTACATCGACGTATCGAACCCCAGCGTCCATCGCATCTTCCTGCCGATGTCACAGTCGGTGACGCTCCAGGTGAGCGCCAATCTGGGCGATATCGTCGTCGGCGACGAGAAGATCGCCGATGCTCAGCCGATGACCGATCGCACGCTCTATGTCATCGGCAAGGGCGCCGGCACCACCACGGTCAATCTCTTCTCCCCTGAGAAGCGCTCACTCGGCGTCATCCAGATCGAAGTCGGCGTTGACGTCAGCGACATGGCGCAAGCGATCCGGCAGGTGGCGCCTCGGGCGCGCATCGAGATCGGTTCGATCAACGGCAAGGTCAGGCTCGGCGGCCATGTCAAGGACGGCGCCACGCTGGCATCCATCATGGAAGTGGCGCAGCAATATGGTCCCGACGCCATCATCAATTCCGTCATTGTGGATGATAGCCAGCAGGTCAATCTCGAGGTCCGCGTGCTGGAAGCCAAGCGCAATGCCGGAAGGGATCTTGGCGTGTCGATCAAAAGCACGAATGGCAGCGGCACAACCCGTACAGGAACGGGCATCGCCGCCGCCGACAAAGATAACGTAGTGCTTGGCCCGGGCGGTCTGCTCAGCGGTCTACTGTCGACCAGCAATCCCTTCGCAGCGTTGATCACCCGCGTCATTGACAGCAACATCAAGGTCGACCTGATCATTGAAGCGCTTGAGGCCAAGGGGGTTGTGCGCACGCTGGCTGAACCCAATCTCACCACCTTGTCCGGTGAGCCAGCCAGCTTCAACGCCGGCGGCGAAGTGCCTATCCGTGTCGTCGGGAATGATGGCCAGATAACCATCACGTACAAGCAATTCGGCGTTAATTTACTGTTCACGCCGGTCGTACTCGACGACGGCAAGATCCATATGAAGCTGGCGCCGGAAGTGAGTGACCTCACGGGTTTCACCACCGCCGGCGACCCGATCTTCACCAACCGCAAGCTCGATACCGTCGTCGAACTGCGCGATGGCCAGAGCTTCGCGGTCGGCGGGCTGCTGTCGAGCAAGACCATCAAGCTGCAAAACCAGGTGCCGTGGCTCGGCCAGGTTCCGGTCATCGGGACGCTGTTCCGCAATTCGAGCAACCAGAAGGAAGAGACCGAACTGGTCGTCATCGTCACGCCGCATGTCGTGCGGCCGGTGAAGCCCGGCGAACAGCTGGCGACGCCGTTCGACAAGACACGGCCGGCCAACGATCCGGAGTTCTTCGTGCTCGGCCAGCTTGAGGTGAACAAGGATATGATCCGAAAATACGAAACGGGCGACGGAGTGACCGGCCCCTATGGCCACATGCTGGACTTCAAATCGAAGGACAAGATGCTCTATGTCAAGAAATAGCGTCGTGATCCTCATTCTGTGCGCCGGTGCACTATCGGGCTGCGCCGCCGACTATCTGAACCACTACGACTCGGTGACCCTGGCCGCCGGCGATACGCAGAAATACAATTCGCTGCTGCAGACGGTCGATCCGTTCAATCCGAACGCGAAGAACACACATATCGAAGGTGACGGCACGCGGGGTGCGCTTGTTGCGCGCAACTACAAATTTCCGCCGCCACCGCCGCCACCGCCAGCGATTACGGTGAATGTCGGCACGCCGACCACGAACTAAACAGAAGGATGCGGTTTTATACGCGCCAGACGAACGAGGGGTTCTGGGGCCAGGGGAGCTAAGAGTAACGCCATGTTGCGAATTGTTCGCGCGTTCTGGCACGATCAGAGGGGTATAGCACTCATCCTGGTCAGCATCATGTTGCCGGCGATCGTCGGCTTCTCGCTGTTGGTGATCGACGCGAGCCGGGTCAACAATCTCCACAATGATCTGCAGAAGGCGGCTGACGCCTTTTCGTTGGCTGGGGCCGCAGAGCTCGATGGCCTGCCTGGTTCCTGGGCAAGAGCCGAGCGCGCCATGGCGACGCTGGTCGACAATGAAAGCAATTTCTCGAATTCGGGCCGGTTCACCCTGACCTCCGGGCAACCGGGAGGAGCGCTCAGATGCAACAATTCAGGGAACATCTCCTGGTGTTTCCTGAAGGCAATCCCCGCCGCCGACGGTACGAAGATAACGACGGTCAACCAGGCAACTTATCTTGCCAATTCCGATCCTGCCATTGGCGAAGATGAGACCAAATTCATTCAAGTCACGGTCGCACCGACCGGCTTCAGCGCCTTTTTCCCGGTCTCGTTCCTGTCGAGTTCGGCGAGCGGTTCATTCAGTGTCGGTGCAGTTTCCGTCGCGGGCTTCACGTCGGGTGTTTGCGAGTACACGCCCGTTTTCATGTGCAATCCGTATGAGGATACAAGCATCACCGGCGGCGTCACGCTGGAGCAGGCAGCGCAAACCAGGCAATACCGTCGTCGCCAGATCAAGCTGCGCGGAGACGGGTCTTACTTTCCAGGCAATTTCGCTTTCCTGGCTTCGCCTTTCGGCAACGGCGCCAGTCAGCTCGAAAGGATGCTAGCCGACTCCAAGCCACAGAATTGTTATTCGCGCGATGGCGTCGACACGGAACCGGGACAGAATTCCGGTCCGGTGAAAGATGGCATCAACTCGCGCTTCGGCATCGACGCGTCATCGTTCTCGGACGGGCCTGGGGTCAATGTGCGCAAGGGTGCCATAAACTGGGATCAATTTGTCAAGGACAACAAGGTCGACTACCAAACAGACCCGACCAAAGGCATCGGGCTGGAGCGCGACTCGTGTCAGATCGCCGGCAACTGCACCTTGATGGGTGGCCGCATGGGCGCCGGCGACTGGAACTTCGCGCGCTACTGGGCCGCCAATCATCCGACACGCACCGTGCCGGCGGCTTTGTCCGGCACTGGCGCCGATCTCCCGACGCGGTATGAAGTGTATCGCTACGAGATCGACAACAACGTCGTTTCGGACGCGTCCGTTGGCGGCGAAAAAGGCACGCCTCCTGCCGGGGCCGGCACCCCGATCTCAATCCCCGACCGCCGGTTGCTTTATGGCGCAATCCTGGACTGCAATGCGCTCAAGGCGTCGGGCATGAATTTCAGCGGCCGCCAGACGGGCATTCCGGCCAGGAGATTTGCCAGCTTCTTTATCACAGAGCCGATCATCGACGGTAAGGATATCATGGTGGAACTCGTCGACATCACAGGCAGGGGCGGTAGCGGTACGCTCGACAACTACCTGCGCGACGAAGCCCAGCTTTACCGGTGATGGCGATGATCAGCCTCCTGTTCCGTCACCTCGACAGATTTCGACGCGACCGGCGTGGTACCGCACTTGTCGAAATGGCATTGATCGCGCCGGTGCTGCTGCTTCTGTCGGCGGGCGTGTTCGAATTCGGCAACCTGATCCATGACAAACTGCTGATGGAGGCAGGACTTTCGGACGCAGCCCGCTTCGGCGCGCGCTGCAACAGCAAGATGTACACCGATGCTGGGCTTGCGGCGATCAACTGCGCCGACATCGCTGCCAACATAGCGGTCTTCGGCAATGCGGGAGGCACAGGCAACCCGCGCATCAGTGGCTGGCAGAAATCTGGGGGCGCATCCAACAACGCGACGGTGACAATTGCTGCTATCGCTGACTGTCATGACGCCGTCGTTGCCGGCGTCACCGAATACCGCTCCACTGTTGCGCAGGTCTGCATCGTCAGGGCTACAGCATCCTATCCCTATAGCGACATCGGTATGCTGTCGCTGTTTGGCCTCGGCCCGATCACTTTGGGAGGATTTCACGAGGAGCGGTTGATCCGGTTCTGAAGATGATCAGGCGTTTTGCAAAATCGGAGGACGGCGCGGCGGCGGTGGAAATGGCCATCGTTTCGACGCTGTTGTTTACGCTGACGCTGGGCTTCGTGGATTTCGGCTATGCGCTCTACCAATGGAATGCTGCAACCAAAGCGGTCCAAATTGGTGCACGACTGGCATCGATCTCCGATCCCGTCGTAACCAATCTGACCGCTGCCGCACCCACCACGACGCCAGGCGCGCCGGTTATCGCCGGCGCGTATGGCCCCTTCGTCTGCAAATACACCGGAACCACGGGCGCTTGCAGCAACGGCGGCACGTTCAACGCCACCGATTTCAGCCGCATATTCCGGGGCGACACGGCTGTCACCAACAACGACGACTGTCCGGACATCACGGCAGCCCAGCGGGCCACCATGCGGCTAGGCATGTGCCATTTCTTCCCCGGCCTGCTGCGCAGCAATGTCGTCATCACATATGCCGCCACTGGCCTCGGCTACCAGACACGGCTGGGCGGCCCGGTCCCGACGATCACCGTCAGCCTGCAGAACATGACCTACCAGTTCTTCTTCCTGGGCGGGCTGATGACACGGTTCACCTCCCTCACCATGCCCTCCATGCTGAGCACGGTCACGGGCGAAGACATGAAGGTCTCGTATCCATGAACGCCATCAACACCAAGGTTACACCGACCAAGCGAAAGCAGGTGGCGCTGTTCTCGTCGGATCCGAATTTCAAGCGCGATGTGGCGACGCGACTCGATGCGCTGGCGATCTACGACGTCAGGGTTTCCGAGACGAGCGACTTCCTTAGGGGGCCGCCCGCGGATACGCGCCCCGGCATCGTCATCCTCGACCTCGGCAATGGCGAGTTGCTCGGCAGGCCGGGCATCGTCGAGGCGCGCGCCCTTTGGGCAACCGTGCCGCTGATCGCGGTCTCAGACGAGCTGTCGTCGGAGCAGACGCGTGTGCTGGTGCGCATGAACGCTTCGGACTGGCTGCACAAGCCGCTCGACGGCAAGGAACTGCTGAACGCGGTGACCTTCCACGACACCGGCAACCAGGGAACCAAAAGCCGCATCATCACCTTCATCAGCGCCAGCGGCGGCGCCGGCGCGACGACGCTCGCTCTCTCGGCGGCCGAGTTCCTGTCATCGAAGTCGAAAGAGCGGGCGGCTTCCACTTGTCTGGTCGACCTAGATTTCCAGAGCGCCAATTGCGGCGCCTATCTCAACCAGTTCAACCAGTTCGACCTCGGCGGCATCATCGGCCAGCCGGAGAGGCTCGACGTCGAGCTGATGGATGTCATCAAGCTCTCGCGCCCGTCCGGGCTGACGCTCTATTCCTTCGAGAGGCCGCAATTGCCTTTCGAACCGCAGGGCAGTGATTTTGTCTTCCGGCTGCTGGACCTCGTCGCCTACCGGTTTGACGACATCGTCATCGACCTGCCGAACATCGAGACGCCTTGGCACAATTCCGTGCTGTCGACGAGCGATGAGATCTTCATCGTCTTCGAACTCAACGTCGCCTCGCTGCGGCAAGGCAAACGGCTCTACAAGAAGATCCGTGAGTTGCGTGGTAATGCTGTCAGCATCACGCTGGTGGCCAACAAGCACAAGCGCAAATGGTTCGGCAACCACTTTTCGCGCAGCGAGCTGGAAAAGATCTTCAAGGCGCCGCACATCAAGTCGGTCGCGCTGGACAATGCGCTCCTCACCGATGCGTTGAACCGTGCTATCCTGCCTGCCGAGGTGGATGGGCGTGCGCGCTTCAACAAGGACCTGAAGCGGATGTTCAAAGAGCGGCTCGATGACGCTGCTGCCAAATAGGTATCGGATCGTCCTTGGGTTGGTCTGCGCCATCGGCATGGCGCTGGCGATGTCGGTCCAGGACTCCGCCAGCGCGCGATCGGCACTTTCGGATCGGCCGCCGCTGCCGGCAATGGGCCCCAGCCTGCGCAAGACCGTCGCCTTTGAAACCACGGAACAACCCGGAACGATCATTATCCGCAAGGGCGAGAAAGCGCTTTACCTGGTGACCCGACAGGGCCAGGCGCTTCGCTATCAGATCAGCGTCGGACGCGACGGATTTGGCTGGACCGGGGTCGTCAAGGTGGGGGCGAAGACCGAATGGCCGGAATGGCGCCCACCCCGCGAAATGCGCGCCCGCCAGCCGGACCTGCCGCAAATGGTGCCTGCCGGTCCCTACAACCCACTCGGCGCCAGGGCGCTCTATCTGCTTCGGGACGGGCGTGACACGCTCTATCGGATACACGGAACCAACGATCCCAAGGGTGTTGGCTTCGACGGAACATCGGGGTGTTTTCGCCTTACCAACACCGATGTGATCGATCTCTTCAAGCGCGTCGCGATCGGCGCAAAGGTGGTGGTTCAATGACGATGATCAGCGAACCGGACATGCCGGCAATCGAGATTGGGACAGCAACCCACATTGGAGAGCAAGCTGCCGTTGTGAAACCGAGCGACAGAAGCATTGTCAGCGCTGTCATCATCGGCACGTCCCTGCTCACCTTCGTGAACATAATAGCCGCAGTCTATCTCTACCGCGGCATCAGCGATGTGCGCTTTCTGGAAGGGCGCCTGGAACAACTCGGGACGTTCGAACAACGAATCGGCAGCCGGTTGGATACGGTCAACAACGGTTTTCAGAGCCGATTTGAAAAACTGGACACTCAACTGCAGAGCAGCTTTGGCGAAATCAACCGGAGCATAGCCCGGCTGGAACGGAACCAGCCTATTGTCCATGACGAAATCACGTCGAGCGCAGCGGAACCTTCCGTCGACACGACCAGCAGCATGGCGGAGGCGCCTGCTGTTCTCGATGGTGAAGACGCGACCGAGCCCAGCGTCGTCGATACACCGCGTCCGCCCAAAAGGAGGATTGCAGCTGCAGCCCCCGCCCCAAGCTCCAACTACCAGCGCATAGAGCAGGCCGACGGCAAGGTTTACTACCGAAAGATCAACTAGCGCTGGAAAAAGGTGGGCTATCCTAGAGATCTCGCTGCAGAGCAACGAGCCTAGCGGCCAGCGCTTCGGCCCGCTGTCGGGTTTCGCTGAGGAAGATGACATGGCAGTAGGCGCATGCCGTCACGCCCAGAAACAGCACAAGGCTGTTCTTCAAGGTGAAATCGACCGTTAGTTGGAACGGAAGGCCGCCGGGTACCGTGAAAGAGGCGATCGTGCTGGCTGTTTCGGAATGGCTGGTGACAGCGATCATCAACCCGGCGAAAAGCAGGGCGACGTGGTTGGCAAGGAAGAAGAACGCGGCCGACCTTCTTGTGCGGCACGCCATCCAGCAAACCATCGACGCGGCGGCCAGCATCAAGGCATCAAGGACCATCGACGACCCGAGATAAAGATCGACCTGTTGCCAGAACATCGTCGACAGCGGCCTTAGTTCAAGCCAGATCCGCCACATTGCGGGACTGGCCGGATGTGCTCCCAGCAAGAAAGTCGCCATGCGCTCCCCTGCCAAGATCAGCAGGATCAGAGCTGGGAAGGCAAAGAGCATTATCGACTTGCGCTTCATGTCACCCTCGACAAACTGGCAACAAGATAGCTTGCAGAGATTGAGCGAGGCTTAACGGACCGTTGCTGGTGCTGCGGCAGCGCAGCCAGCGGCGCAAGCCAGCTGCATATCAGAAAGCGCCATGCGCCATTAGTTGTTTTGGGTGAGCACGAGCGTCACCACCTTCGGCTCGACTCGTTGCAGACATCGTTCCGGAATATTGGGCCACATCGCCTTGGCGCATCCCTCTTCGCCTGGCGCCGGCGCCAGCGAGAGTTCTGAGCTACGGGCTTCCTCGGCGGTCGACAGGAACACCTGTGTAGCCAGCGCGGTCGCCATGGATACCTGGACGAGGATAAGGGCGTAAGCGCAACTTCTGATCATCCGTTCGAAACGCTGAATTCGCGAGCTGGTTCCAATGGCCTGCCCACCGGGTAACCACGATCGCGATTTTTGCGCTTCAGTGCCTTAGCAGTCATCGAATTCTTAGATAGCAAACCTTCGTCCATGTCCCAGCTCCTCGCCCAGACCGCGGAAACGGACGCGGTGGTTGTGGGCTCAACGTAGGTCTTGCCATTGCTGATCAGCGTGATTGCGCGGCAGACGACCGGTTCGATCTTCCGCGCGTGGCGCAAGGACGATGTGGACGCGAGCCGCCTCCAAGTGCCGCTCAAGATTATCGAGATTCTGGACGATGGTGACATCGAGGAGATCGCGCCGCGCATCTCCCAGTCGGCCAACAATCAGAACAAGGTCGACATGGCCGACTTCTCGTCCAATCATCCTTCCACCGACGGATGCAGGAGCTTTCGGGTCGATCTGGGCGCGCCCGGCGGGCGGTATGCAACGTCAGTCACGCTGGTTCTACGAACGTGCGCGCGGTAGCGACGAAAGCTTCCTGCGCGGGCGTTTGACTGCGGCGTCGGCGCTGGCGCACCGGAGAAGTCTGCTGTTCGGGCTTCGTGCCGGCCGCTGCTCGCGCCAACTGTGGGTAAGTTCGCCGTCCCATCCGCTCGTCACGCCCTTCAGCATCGAACGCCTGGCTACCCTTCTCAGTCCATAATCGTTGGGCTTGCTCGCCTTCGGGGCTCTGGACCTTCGCGGTCATCCAGAGCATCGCGCCGTAGTTGGCAGCGCGATCGTAGTTGGTCAGATCAACGATGCCTGCCTTGACGAGGAGGCCGATCGGACGAACATACACGAACAAACATATTAATTTGTGTTGCAGCCATGTTGCAGGCACAGCAAGGAATGGGCCGAGACATGCCCGGAAAGAAAGGATTTAAGCGACAGAGAGCCGGAAAGTTCGTGCAACATGGAACTAGCCCAACCGTTATCGCCAGAAATCGAAATAAGCTCCCGGACGGGTTGGGCGGCCTTGGAGATGGCGCAGACCATCGAATCAGATGGGTCTCGCCACCTAGCTTGGACCGCGATCCGCAAATTGAAAAAACGCGAATATGTTGGGCGCGAAGCTCGTTACTTCTGGCGAAACGCGGAGTGGAACGACACAGCCAGCGGGCCTAAAATGTAGTCCAGTGCGGTGCGTTCCTCGGTGACGATCATGACTGACGCCGGCATGCCCGGATAAAGCGCAATCTGTGGGGCCGCGGCCAATTCCGCGGGATCGACCGCTACGTCGGCAAGATAGTAGGGAAGCCCGGTCTTGCTGTCGGTGACGCGATCCGCCGAAATGCGGGTGACCCGTCCATGAATGACCGGTATCGAACGCTGCTTGTAGGACGTGAAGCGGACCTCGGCCGTCATGTCGGCGCGCAGGCTGGATATGTCCTCGACCTTCACCTGCGCCTGAACGATCAACGAATTCCTAGTCGGCACGATGTCCAGGATGGTCTGGCCGGGGGCGACGATCGCGCCGGTCGAGAAAACGGTGAGATTCATCACCTGGCCGTCATAGGGCACCCGCACTTCGGCGCGGTCGACCGTGGCTTGCGCGGCGAACATTTTCGGTACCAGGTCGGCGAGGTTGGACTGGGCGTCGATCAGCATGGTAGAGAGTTTTGCGCGGCGCTCGTTGGTAAGCTGCGCAATCTGGCTTTCAAGCTCGGCCTTACTCTGGCGGTTTCCGGCTATATCGCCGAGAGTCTGGTCGATCAGGCCCTGCAGGTCGGAGGCGGAGCGGTCGAGCTCCAGGACACGCGTGCGCGTTGTCAGGCCGGCCTTCAGCAACTTGTTGAGGCCTGCCTTTTCGTCAATTGTCGACTTGAGCTGCGCACGAAAAGATTCGACGCGCGCCTGCTTTCCATCGATCTGCTCGTCGAGTTCGGCTATCCGTTTCTGCAGGATCTGCTTGGCACCGGCCATCGAGGCGCGCTGGCTCCCGAGGTCGGCAATTTGGTTGGCCATCGCGTCCTGCAGATAGGCCTGGTGCTCAGCGGTGATGTCCTTCGGAAAGGCGACTGCCTCATGGCCGTCGAGCTCCGCGCGAATGCGGGCATCGGTAGCGCGCAACAACGCATATTGCTGCGAATAGAGGTTGAATTCGGAACGGGCGTGCGTGTCGTCGAGCACCACCAGCACATCGCCTGCCTTGACGATGTCGCCATCCTTGACGCGGATCTCCTTCACCGTGCCGCCGTCGAAATGCTGTACGCTCTTTCGATTGCCTTCCACCTTGACGATGGCGTCGGCGAGCACGGCGCCGTTAAGCGGGGCAAAAGCCGCCCAGCCGCCGAAGATGCCGAAGAAGGCAATGATGATCAGCAGGCCGACACAGGCCGGCACCCGGATCGAATCCGGGGCCAGGATACCGGTTTCGCCGGACAGGTTCCGGTAGGTGAGGGCGCCGTCGCTCATCGATCTCTCCGGCCACAGCTCATTGGGTTGCCACCGCCATTGGAGCCGCGCGCTGGTGGAGCAGCGCCACGATCTCGTTTCTCATGCCGAAGGCCTCGACGGCGCCATCGCGCAACAGAAGGATCTTGTCGACATTGGCCAAGGTCGAAGGCCGGTGCGAGACGATGATAACTGTGCTGCCGCGGCGCTTGAGCTCGATCGCGCACTCGCTCAGCGCGCGGTCGCCATCGGCGTCGAGATTGGAGCTCGGCTCGTCGAGAATGATCAGGTTCGGCGTCCCGAATACCGCACGAGCAAGAGCAATCCGCTGCCGATATCCTCCCGACAGCACTGCGCCGCCTTCGCCGATCTGGGTCTCGTAGCCCTGCGGCAGCCGAATGATCATCTCGTGCACGCCGGCGAGCCGCGCGGCGGCTATCACCTCCTGGTCGACATTGGTCTTGAAGCGGCCGATGTTGGCGGCGACCGTATCGGCGAAGAGTTCGATATCCTGCGGCAGGTAGCCGATGTGGTCGCCGAGCGCGTCGTGCCCCCACTGCGACAGGTCGGCCCCGTCCAGCCTGACGGTGCCGCGGCTGGGTTGCATGACGCCCGCGAGATGACGCGCCAGCGTCGACTTGCCGGCGCCGGAAGGGCCGACGATTCCCAGCGCCTCGCCTGCGTCCAGTCGGAATGATACGTCGCGGAGAAGCACTTTCTGCTGGCTGGCAATTGCAAAGCTGACCTGCTCGACCGAAACCTTGCCGGTGGGCTTCGGCAGGTTGAAAGATCTTTCGTTGAGCGCCCCCCCGTCGACCAGCTTCTCGACCCTTGCCAACGCCGCCCGGGCCAGGATCAGGCTGCGCCAAAGGCCGACGATCTGCTCGACCGGCTGTAGCCCCCGGCCCAGCAAGAGGCTCGCCGCAAACATGGTGCCGCCGGTGATCTGCCGCTCGATCACCAGATAGGCGCCGAGGCCGAGGATCAGCGACTGCATGGCGAGCCGCAGGAACCGGATCAGGCCGGACATGAGGGCGGCGCGATCGCTTGCCTCCGCTTGGCGCCGCAGCGCCAAGTTACGGTCGCGCCCCCAGCGGCGGATGAGACCGTCGATCATCCCCATGGCGCGAACGACTTCCGAGTTTCTGAGGCTCATTTCGGTAAAGTTGTAGTTGGTCGTCGCCAGGTCGTTGGCCTGCTTCAGCGGCGAACGCACGAGATACTCGTTGAGCACGGCCATGGCGATCAAGAGCAGCGAGCAGCCCAGCGCGAAGAAGCCGAGCCACGGATGCAGCAGGAAGATGATGCCGATGTAGATGGGTGACCATGGCAGGTCGAACAGGGCATGGATGCCGCTGCCGGTGATCACCTGCCTGAACGTGTCGAAATCGCGGATCGGCTGGCTTTGCGAGGAGCCCGGCGATGGGGTCTCCACCGACGCGGCGAGGACTTTTGCCGACAGCAACCGGTCGAGCCGCGCGCTGGCACGCGTCAGGATGGAGGCGCGCACCAGATCGAGGCCGGCCAATGAAAGGAAGGCCGCCAGCAACACCAGGGTGAGCATCACCAGCGTGGTTTCGCTGCCGCTGGTGACGACCCGGTCGTAGATCTGCAGCATGTAAAGCGGGGACGCGAGGTAGAGCAGATTGATCGCCAGGCTGAATGCCGCCGCAACGAGAAAATAGCGGCGGCAGGCCCGGAGCGCGTCCTTCACGATCTTAGATTTGTTGTCGAGACTCAAATATCCAGCGGAAAACCGCCCCCCTGTCCACGCCCGGAACCGACACTACTCCTGATCGTCCAATCGGCCACGTGGTTCCCTTCCTATTCTTGCCGTAAACCTTAATTCGTAAGCTGAATCAGGAGCCCGCAACATGAGGAGAGCCGCGCCTATCCGTGCGGCTCTCCTTTTGGTTCACATCACAAAGTCGCTCACTTGCACCACCGTCCTGCCGGTGCCGTCGTCGGCAAGTGTGAAGCTGTGGGCATCGTAGACGCCGAGCAGGTGGAGCGTGGCGTTGTGCGTGCCGTCCGTGACGGTCAACGTTCCTCCGGCGCCGTCGAGGTCCGCCTGATAGGCAGCGGACGTTCCGGTGCCGAACAGGATGTCTTCGAGGTTCACCTTGTCGTCACTGGTGATGCCGGCGATGCTTCCGCTGAAATCGAAGGAATCGTCCAGCTGCAATGTGCCGGCGGCATCCGCCGCGAACGTGACGTCGGTTGAAGAGGCCGCACCGAACTCAAGCTTCGACAGATCGCCGATCGTGGCATCGCCGTCGCCAGTGACCTGGCCGTTAATGGCAATATTGCCGCCATTGGCCCAGATCATGCCGGAATTCGCCAGCCCGCCGGTGATCGTAAGGCCGCCGGAGCCGGTTGCCTCCAGCGTTCCCGAATTGACGACGACGCTGCCTCCGGTGTCGATGACCAGCGCGTTCGAGCCGGTGGCGATGATGGTGCCGCTGTTGTCGAGGCTGAGCATCCCGCCGCCCAATTGGCCGGCGCCCGAGATCGTGTTGTCGACATTGACCAGAGTGACGTCCGGCCCTGTGCCGGAGATGACGTTGGCGGCGCTGTCGGAGAGCAGGATCTGCCCGCCACCCTGCAGGGTCACGCCATGCTGGATGATCTGCAGCAGCGTATCGCCGCCGACGGAGTCGAGCGAGATGAGGCCGCTGTTGTTGATCGCGCCGCTCAGTGGCAGCAGAGCGCCGTCGCCGATCGTCATGGTGCCTGAATTGTTGACCACCGGCGTCTGGTCGAAGACGAAATTGCCGTCCGTGAGCGCGCTCGAATGCACGCTATCAAGCATGATCGACTGGCCGTCGCCAAGCGTGATCACCGCATTGCCATTGGCATCGTCGGCCATATGCGCCTGGACATCGGCGAAGCTCGCAAAGCCGGAATAGCCGATCAGGTCGATCTTGTCCGCGGCCGCATCGAAACTGTGCACTGTGTCGTCGCCGATTGGCTGCGAGAAGACAAAGAGATCGTTGCCGCTCGAGCCGGTCAGCACGTCGTCGCCGGACCAGGCGAAGATCGGCGAGCCCGGCGCGTAGGCCTCGACATTGTCGGAGACCGACATGCTTCCCGTCGTGCCGTCGGCGTTGATCCAGCTCATCGAGACGTCGAGCACCGCCGCGCCGGTGAAATCGGCAGGCGTGGTGACCGTCAACCCGTGCAGGTCGTTGGTCTGAACCGTCCAGCTCCCGTTGGCGTTGTGGGTTGCACCGTCGATGGTCCATCCCGAAGGCACGTCCTTCACCGTGACGGTGATGAGCGCACCCTCATGCGATGGATCGGTGAGGGCGAGATTGATTGGCTCGCCGGAGGTGCCGGCGGGAGCTGCATGCGTCATCGAGAACGTGTTCCCGGCTGGATCCGTAGCAGTCACCGTCAACGTGTGGTTTTGGAGCTGCGCCCCATTTGCGATATCTGTAAAGGTCCAAATGGAACCGTTCTTGACTATCGAAGCCCAGGTGAGCGGTGTTCCGGCATCGGTAATGGTAAAGCTAGAGACCGCGTCGGAAACGCCTGTCACAACAATCCTTTTGCTCGATCCGCCGGATGTCTCGTAAGTCCAAACCGTAAATGTAGGGTTCTCCCTGTCGATCGCAACGGTGTCGGAGCCCGCACTACCGGTGTTGCCGGCGGTGTCGGTGTAGCTGCCGGCCGTCACCGAGACCGAGCCCTGGCCGGCGAAGCCGTCGTCGGCCGTGAAGGTGGCGGTGAA